>NJBO01000015.1 GCA_005223075.1 candidate division TA06 bacterium B3_TA06
GTCGTGGAGCAGCTGGTAAGGTTCCGGTATTTGGTATGCTGGAACGTGCAGGCAAGGTCGTGGTTGAGGTAGTGCCTGACGTTAAGGAGAAGACATTAATGGGTCTTATTACCAAGACTATAGAACCGGGCAGTTTGACCTACAGCGATGGTTTCAGCAGTCACAGTTCACTGATCGTCAACGGCTATAAGCACGTCCGTATTGACCACGATAAAGAGTTCACCAACGGTAAGGCACACATCAACAGCATAGAAAGTTTCTGGGCTTATGCCAAGGAAAGACTGGCCAAATATCATGGTATTTCGCCTCTAAAACTGTATCTTTACTTGAAGGAGTTGGAATTCAGGTTCAATAACAGGCAAGCTGTTGATTTATTTGAACTTATCAACTCGCAGCTTGTCAAATTGCTCCGCTGTTATGGATAATTCCCAATACTTTTAGCTTTTCATTCACAGGTCCTCCTTTAGGATAAGAATTCGATATACTGCCTCATCCAATCTCTTTCGAGGAATTTCACCGCTATACGCTGCTTTCAATACACACTCATAGCATTCCTCCGCAGTGGCTAACCCTTTCAAGAATTGGCAATGGAGAATAATGTCTGCACCTGCGTTTATGCTCATAACACATGCCTCTGGCAAATCATAGTGTTTAGAGATACCTCCCATTTGCATATCGTCGGTGATGATTACCCCTTGGAATCCAAGTCGTTCACGGAGAAGTCCTGTGAGAACAGTTTTTGAAAGAGTGGCAGGATTTGAGCTATCCACACTACGCACAAGTATATGAGCACTCATAATACAAGCCACATCCTCAGCAATCACTCCCTGATAGGGACGCAGTTCTCTTTCCAAAAGCTCATCAATAGTTTTGTCGGTTCGAGGCATGTCTTTGTGAGAATCTATCGTCACATCTCCCAAACCAGGAAAGTGCTTGGCGGCCGCAATTACTCTTTCCTTTTGGAATGAACTGATAAATATTCGTGCCAGATAAGCTACCGTATCAGGATTCGAAGAGAAGGTTCTGTAGCTTAAAGGTGTATCCCCTTGCGGTTGATCTATATCTACAACTGGTGCCATAGTCATGTTAATACCCCACGACCGTAAGTCTCTGGCGATCTCGGTTGCGAGACTTACAACATCACTTGAATCCATCCTTGCTACCTCTCGGGGTTCAGGAGGAACTCCACCAAATTTGATCTCCGTCCTACTTACTCCTAGCTCCTGATCGGTAGCTATGAGGAGAGGCAATCCCGGTTTAGAGCCTTGTGCAAGAGATTGCATTTCGGAAGTAAGACTGATGAGTTGCTTTTCGCTATTGACATTTTTACGAAATATAATAACTCCCCCTGCATGACGATCAACAATCCATTCTCGCAGGCGAGGAGAAATATCTCGCCCGTTGAACCCTATCATAAAAAGCTGGCCGACCTTCTCTTCGACACTCATGCTTTGGACACGCCTCTGGACTTCCTTCGATGGCTTTTGTTTCCCTTCCTTGCACATAGGCAACGTTAGGGTAAGCACCGATAACACAAATAAAGCGAATAAGCGAAACCCAGTCACTAAAACACTTGGAATTCAGCTATCTTAACCCAGTAATCGTTAAGTTGAGTAACTAGGAGTCTTACGCATCGGACCTTAACAGGTCCAAAAGATTCATCTATGACACGATTAGAAACCGTGCCGATTGTGGTCCACTTCTCTCCGTCTTTTGAATATTGAAGCTTTCCGTGGCGCAGATAATCCTGTTGATCTCCATCCGGAGCCTGAATTATCTTCACCCGATTGATCTTTCGAATCTTCCCCAGATCTACCTGAAAGTAATCCCCAACAGTGGGCCAACCCCTTTTAGTCTTATAATCCTTTTCAGGGTCGCTGTCAGGATAACGATATGCATTGCTCCAATAGTAGGTTGAAGGATCGCTGTCAACAGCATAAATCTCTTTGTGACCCTCGTATGGGGGCATTGAACTACTGAAGGTTATCTTAGCAGATTTACCCCAAGGGTTGAAGATCAGCAAGAGTGCGATAGCCACCAAAACCAAACAGCCGAGAGAAATACCAATGATAAGTCCAAGCTTGGATTTCTTGCGCTTTGGGGGTAACTCCTCTACACTCGCCTGCATTCGCTCTTCGGGAACAAGCTTAGCACCACACTCCTCACAAAAGACACTACCCTCATCGTTCTTAGTCCCGCACTCTTTGCAGATCGGCATCACTCCTCCTATTCTCAATTCTTTTTAACTTAGGATACAAGCTATCTTCAGATTTCATCATTCCTTATCCCCAGCAAGCGACGCGACAAACCGTAGAGAATCAAAACTAACATCCACAATAGGAAAGCTCTGCCAATTGTAGTAATCATAGTGCCACCATTCACTGGTTATGGTTGTGAAACCCGTTGATGTCATAATGTCGGTTAGGAGTTTTCTGTTGCGTTTCTGTTCTTTAGTGAGACCGGTATAATTTTGATGCGAACGCTCATTAAACTCATCGAACGCAGAACCCATATCAAGTTGTTTACCGGTGGAGTCTACTAGGGTAAGGTCAACCGCCGTGCCTCGATTGTGGCGCGAGCCACGATTGGGATCGGCCACATAGCGCCTGTCAGGAACAAGTTTCCACATCAGGAATTGAACTCGATGTGGACGATAGCCGTCGAATACCTTCAGCCGATAACCGAGGGTGTTTGCCTTCCGCTGAACTGAGACGAGGCTTTCGGCAACACAACACCTTAGGAAACAACGCGCTTCAGGGTACAGAACTTCGTGTGTAAAGTTATTCTCAGTTGCATAGCGGATATCTAGAACTATAGTGGAGTCTAACTTCACGAGTTCGACGAAAGTCGCCGGATCCAGGGAGATGGGGTGAGTAAAGAAGGGGTCTTCGGAATATCCTTCTTTCCAACTACAGAGTAAGCTTGAAACTAGTCCTAATGCGCTTAGGGTTTTTCCTACAGGCACTCCGTATATCTCAACTTCGGAGATACAAAGGTCTTGATCTTTAGCTCTCTCAGAGTAAACGTCTTCGATGACGATCTTCACAAAACTAGTCCTTACTGAAGCGACATCGAAGTATTGCATCTCCCGGGTATCTCTCAGTGATATCTTCTGCGATGACCCGTCTGAGAACTCAAGCCTGGCGCGCCTAACTCGTAGATTGAGGTAAAACCTATCACCAATATCCTTCCCATAACGATCGTAGCCCGGTATAAGTCCAATACGCGTAACTTTAACTTCCCTTGGGAAACTAAGCTTGATCCACATTCCAATTCCGGCGTTTGCACCGCCATCGGCCCAGGAAGCGGCCCAGCAAGTCGAAGATATTCCATCCAGGACGTTAGCAGGTTCGTAATTACCGAACCTACTTGGAGAGAGTGCCGACGAAGCACTAGCTTTTGCAAGATAGGTAATGTCCTGCGGGGACTTCCTCCAGGGCTTGAAGATTATTAAGAGAACGACCCCAGCCAGAATAACCGCTCCTAGAGATATGCCAACGATGAGTCCAACCTTGGTTTTCTTGGGGCGTTTCTCCACGCTTTCGGGTTTCGGTTGCACAGCGGGTTGCTCTTGGGGAATCAGTTTCGCGCCGCATTCCTCGCAGAAGGCGCTCCCTTCGTCGTTTTTAGCCCCGCACTTGTTGCAGATTGGCATTTCTACTCCTACTCGTTTAAGGACTTACCGCATTGATCACAGAACATAGCTTTTGTCTTCAACTTGGCTCCACACTCAGGACAGTAGTTAACTTTCTCTCCCTTAGCATCTTCTTTAGCTTTTGGAGGAGGTTTCTGCTTATGACTTTTGGGCTTGGGTTTCGTTGTTGGTTTTGATGGCGGCTTGGACTTTTTTACTTCATTTGTGCCACGAATGGATTTATGGAATTCCGGGGGTATGTCCTCTCCAGTAATCGTAGCTAATATCTCATCAGTAAGAGGAGCTATTCCAGCGATCCTGTTAGCTTGGTTTTCCATCGTTTTCTCGAAAATGTTCCTTACAAGTCTTCCATTGCCGAATGTTCTATCTCTGTTTGTATGTAAAACTTCTAAAACGGAAAGTAGTTTTTCCTTGGCTCCATCAGTGATGTTGAAGTTGCTATTTTTACAGAATTTCTCGAATATAGCAATAAGTTCCTCCGGCTCATAATCATCGAAATAGAAATACCTGTTGAACCTTGACTTTATGCCAGGATTTGCCTCCAAGAATCTTCCCATTTCATTCGGATAACCAGCCACGATTACAACCAACCTATCTCTATGATCCTCCATCCGTTTAAGAAGTATGTCTATGGCCTCTTGCCCGAAATCATTAAGCCCACCTTCCGGTTTAAGGGCGTATGCTTCATCTATGAACAACACCCCATCCAAACTCTTACTAACGATTTCGTCCACCTTTAGCGCGGTTTGTCCAACATATCCAGCCACCAATCCGGACCTGTCGGTTTCCACAAGATGTCCCTTAGTAAGGAAACCTAACGATCTATATATCTTTCCAATCAGGCGAGCGATTGTAGTTTTGCCAGTTCCAGGAGGACCACAAAAGACTGCATGAAGCGAGATGGGGGTCTTGGACATCCCGCGCTCTTGACGCATCTTCTGAACCTTGAGGAAATTGATCAAAGAATCTACTTCCTGTTTAATATTTTCCATCCCAATCAATTCATTGAGTTCAGCCAGTATTTCATCAAGCGTTTCTTGAGAAGCTACCGCTTCTTCTGTTATCTCTATGCTTTTCTCTGATTCTGAGATTTCCTCTTCGTGCAAAAGCTTCCACACCTTCTTTAGAGCTTCTTCCTCCTCTTCTGTTACAGTTCCGTCAGCTTTTGTAACAACTTGAGCTGCTCGATATAAAGCAGCAATTGCTATGTCTGCAAATGAAGTGCCTTGCGCTTTATCAATATTCTTGAGAAAGTTAGGAACTATAAGTTGTTCTATTTGGTCCCCACTTAATTTGTTTCTCTCAAAAATATCAACAAAAACATTCTCTAGATTCTTTATCACTTTCGTTGCCAATTCCTCTCTTAAGTGTGAAGGGGCAATTTGCCATTTAGAGACTATCCCTTGAGAACTGTCAACAAATTCTTGACCATTAATCACAAAAGCTAGAATCATTGATGCAACTGAGGTTTCTCTGGGGTCAAGGTGTCCGTCAGCACCACTACAAAGAATAAATATTTTCGCGAGGTCGTTAGCTAGAGATAGTTTAAAATCCTCTAGGGTTTTCCCTTGTAGTATTTTAAGGAAAGGGATGGACTCATAAAACTGACTTGCTTCTTCAACGAGATAAGGATAATCTACTACTCTCATGCTTTCCTGTTTTGTCCCGCATTTGGGGCAGAACTTAGCCCCCGCTTTTATCTCATTCCCGCAATTTGAGCATATCTTGGTTTCCATCTTATCCTTCTCTTAAGCCTCAATTCTTTCCCCACATTTGGGGCAGAATCTGGCTGTGGGTTTTAACGAAGTGCCGCACTCCGGACAAAACTTGGCTTCGGGTTCTTCTTTCTTTGAATCTTCTGTTTTCGGTTTTTTCTTTCCTTCTGGCTTCGGGGGGGCTTCTGTCTTGGGGAATCTAATTACCCCTTTCCAAAGCAAGAGAAGTAATGCCACTGCGCAGAGAGCCAGGAAGGCAACACTTCCCAAGATCACCGGCCAGAACCCACTAGGCAAGCCCCTTGCTCCTCGAGGGGGCTTAAGCCTAAAGAACTTGGGGACAAGTTGTTTGCGAAACTCGTATGGATCAACCGTTCGCAAGAAAAACCATTCCGTAGCCGCTTCCCCTTCTGCAATTCGGCAATCTCTCGTCAAAACGCCCCAACCTTCCGTGGGACGAATCCAAACCTTAAGGGTATCGCTCTTCCAATTGGTTCCCCGGGTATGCCATGCTCCGATGATCAACGCCACCATCGTGGGATCAACGAAGCTTCGTAAAGAATCCACATCCGCACGATTGGCTACCACTATATTGTAACCCGCCTCGACCTCCTCTAACTTAACATCCACGTCATAGATTGTCTTATCAACGAGAAGTTCTCGGAGCTTTTCTTCTTCCCTCTGGATTTCTTCTTCTGTGAGTCTCACTTTAACAGTTCCAAAAAGACCTGCGACCGAAAGTAATACACCCACAAGAATTGTGCAAGGTAAAACCCTGTGTTTCACCTGCCCTGCACTATAATTTGCCATCAAAACTTCCTTAGGATTGAATTCTACCTCCTGAGGCGGTAATGTCAAGTGCTAAAAGACCCCTAGGGGCACGGCATGCCGTGCCCCTACATCCGATTTTGGGAATTGGAATTACTGTGTAGTGTGAACTTTCAGGTTCGCATTCGATCTCAAATTCTCATCCGAAATCTGAACAAACACACTTCCGCTTTCGTGCAGTAATTCCTTTGCTAACAAGAGCCTGCCTTAGATACGTCAAATACGAATGTATGCCAAGTTCCCAGGTATCCCTAAACGCCTTTATCATCTCAGGCTCGGCTGTCAAATCTTCGTCCTTGCCGTCCTTAACGTCCCTTTTATTGACGAACGGTTGAAAGTTTGAGCCATACTTAATGCCATAAGGCGGGTCAATGTAAACCATCTGCACCTGCCCGGCCATGCCTTCCTTTTCCAAAAGGGAGTTCATAACCAAAAGCGAATCGCCCGCTATAAGCCGGTTTTTCCAGTTGTGCTTGTGCTTGTAAAATTCAATAGCTTCACGGAGCGGAGGGTTTTCTTCAGGCTCTGCAAACAACGAACCCTGAACCGGCATACCGTTCTGCTTGCGCACCGCCTCAATTATGGTTCGGGGGTCAATGCGCTCGTGAACGTGAAGCGAAACGGTAGGCACCTCAAACGACGTATGCTCAGGCTTGCCTGCCCACACAAGCTGCGGGTCAAGATGGGGATCGTAGGCATAGGTTTTCTTCCCTTCATCCTTATCGGTCTTAGCATCCACCAACCCCACAGGCGGATTGTTTACCCGCTCCTTTCCCTTGTGGTCGTATTGCTCAATGGGCTTTTTCTTTTGTCTTTCTTCTTGCCATTCTGTTACCCTCTATCAATGAATTTACTCTAAAGCCGTATAATAGAAAGCCTCTTTGAAAGAGAGTCTATCTTAAATCCAAGGCTTGTCAACCTTTACCCCGCAGTTGTGCGAGGGAATGGAGCACTAACCTACAGGCGTGAGGCGGGGCTGCCGCAGGGCGCGCAGTTCCGGAAGCCGCTAGCCAGCAGTCTTGCCCCTTTGTGAAGTCAGACGTATTCCCATCAAACTCAACCTTAACCATCCGAACCGTAATGACCCCTGATGAGTCTGATGCCGATGACGAACTGTCCCAGGAGATATGGACTAACGCTGTTGAAGAGGAACCAGGGGCTGATGATTTAATCTTCACCGTTAGCTCTATTAGCACTCCGCTCTGCGTTTCTTACACTCTGCCCCAGGGCGAGATCGGCACCTTGACTCTCTATAACGCCTCCGGTCAAAGAATCGCGAGAATAGAAGTTAGTGGAACCGGCAGCACCAGCTTTGGCTTTACCAACCCATCAGGTGTTTATTTTGTGCGGTTGGAAACCAAGCTCAGATCGGAAACCAAAAAAGCGATTGTGCTCAGGTGAAACCTGCTTCAACAGACCTTGAATTTCATCAATACAGAATATTGAACCCATCGAACAGGCTGACCTGGGCTTGATAGATATTTCCTTTTTTATTCTGAGGTAACTTGAGATCTTCAGCATCATAATCATTATCGTGAAGGCCCCCCGATTTAGGTTGCGAACGTCGTTTATATGGTCAAGGCCCATTCGGTCCCAGAACATATATTTTTCGGCTAATTTGAGGGGGGGTATATTGCATGGAAATCATCTAAGTGATTGTATTTCAATATGATGGAGAGTTTGTAAGGTTTCTGAAAAACTCTTCACGGATATGTAAAAAGGGTCTGAAAAGGCCTTCAAGGGCAATTTCCGACTCAAAATCGTGCAATTTCTCATCAAAACTTGTCCGAATTGCTCCAGTTTGAGGACAAATTTTGCACATTTCACCTTTTCGGATCAAGTAGAAATTCCAGCAACTGGGGAAAATTATTCGCACAGAGGGCGTTGCTTGAACTCCCAAAAAAAGAGGACTGAGAATCAATCCTCTTGGTCATCAATAAAACCTATTGATGACTCTAGAAGATGCTCCAACGAATCGGGAAGGACAGAGAAAAAATCCAGACCGGTTAAGACTTCAACGGAATCTATGGTCACGGCGAAGGATTCTATAGGTTTACTTGACCTCTGGTTAGGCATAACAAACCCGATGCCTTTCATGTCTGGCTCCTTGATGTCTATTACCACCTTGTAGAAGTAGTCTGGGATGCTGACTTCGTTAACACCTATCGTTGGAAGATCGTCGGTCAGGACCGGCCCGGTGACAATCCATATCTCCTCGTTTTCATCTGCCCAGATTCTTACCTGTGCTTCCAGTCTCTTCCAGATTCCTCGATTGAAACCAGGTCTCTGGGGACTCATGTTGCTCATGTAGAACGACTCGCACATTGCCATCGAATCCCACCTCATGTCTCCGGCTGGAGCAAGATGACCTCTATCGAATCCAGAACCTCTGTAGTCCGATAGATCGGCTGAACCTGATGCAACCATGGGATCAGGACGAAACTGCTCACATCTTTCCCAGGGGCCGTCTATCATGTCAGCGGTTAATACGTAGGCTACCCACCTTGCTTGTTCGTGTTCTTCGCTGTATTCCAGGGTGTATGCGAAGTGCCTTACGATCTGTCTTGATTCGGGGAGTCCTAATTTATCAGGTTGTGCGTTGAGCAACTGAAGACTCATGGTTAGACTCAATAACCCTACCCACTTGATTATGGATCTATTGCATAGCATGGAGCCCTCCTTACTATTTATCCTGTAGCCTGTTGTTTTGGCTTATATTGACTGTAAAACGGTGCTTGTCATCGTCAAGTATTGCTCCTCTTCAAAAAAAGCGAACCCGGCTGGGTCCGCTTTCTGGATTTACATCTTCACAAGCTTAACGCTTCGGCCGTTTTCTCTCTCTAAGAAATAGCTTCCTCTGGATAGAGTCGATAGCATCACTCGGTCTCCGGAGATTACACAATTTTTAACAGTTCGACCAGTGATGTCTCTGACTTCTATACATCCGGGAACATTGATCGACGGTCCCGAAGTTATCAAGCTTGCCTGAATCGGATCGCCTCGTTCAGGTGGTCTTTCTGCTACGTGATTCTCTACAGTATCGGACAGTATGACCAATGCCTGGATGCGGGGGTGGTGGATTAGAGAGTAGAATTTGTCACCGCTGGACCAGAGCAATCGGTCATCATGGTAGGTATACATTTTCAGCTCGAACTCGTAATTACCCGGATCCAATGCAAAGATGTAGCTGCCGCTTATTTCAGGAGAGCCTACGGAAACAGGGACTTTCTCTTCATTCTTGGTTATCCAGGAGCAGCCGTATATGGCAGGGACCTCAATGGTCACCCAATCAGCATGTTCTTGATACCTATTATCAACGTAATCATACTGAATGAAGCCGCCGGTAGCAACAGTAACAAAGGCTTCTCGATCCAATGTAAAGGATATTGAAGCCATAGTCAGAGTATCGAACTCGGAGACCTGTAGTGTTGTATCTCCTTCCTCGTAATCCTCTATCAAGAACATCTCATTGGCGCGAAGAACGGTAGCGCCAAAGAACAGTATCAGGATTACGATTGCAATCCCAATCCACTCTGCTTTAAAGCGTTTCATGATTCCTCCTTGTGTTTGATGATCTAGTAATATCTTACTTACCATTCCATCGCCAAGCACCTACCGGTAATGACCAAGTTTCTGCTCCTATGATATTTGGCTTAATTAGTTCGAGATCCATAATAGGGGCTTCTGATATGAGGTAGGTTGCCTGAGCGATTCTGATTGTAGAGCTCTCAATCTTCGTGAGACGCTTGTTGATTGAGAACATCCCTATCACTCCTATGAGCACGAGCAATGCTAATGCACCAAGCAAAGCAGTGCGGATGATGTCCAGTGTTTTCATGATTCCTCCTATTCCGACTGTATGTCGTTGAAGATTTCTTCCACTTTGTCGCATAAGCCTCGTATGGTTGCTATTCCTTGGAGTGCATGGATTTTGTCAGATTTTCTCAGCTCGCGTAATCTGTCCAAACTTTCGCTTGCTTCGCTAGCTTTGTGTCCATGAGTAATATTGTGTAATCCTGCCTCTGAGGCACCCAAGAATATAGCATGTTCATGTCCTTCCTTGGCTATCGCTAAAAACAAATTGACAGCCTTATGGTGATAAAAGCATTCCATGATTTCTCCTTTGTCTGGTCTATAACGTATCAGGCGATAATGACATTAGCACCCAATATGACGCTACTGTAACAATAATGATCCCGGCTCCCTTTAGCACTGTCCAAGGCGTGCACCTTAGCCGATCAAATAAGCTTTGATGTGGTGGAATCAACGTATCCGGTGCGCATCCCAAAACGTGAATGTAGTCTAATCTACCTGGCGGCCAAGGAGGATATAAGTAAAAGTGCTTTTCCTTACGATGAAGCCAAATATTGCCCTGATGCTGCACCCAATGTCCGCCGATGTTTGCCTCGCGTCCGTTTATCGTTGTCCATTCTCCGCCTTCTACCGACCACCAAAAGTTTGTATCCGGCTGCATAACAACGACAGAGCTGTCCTGTTTAACAAGATTAATCTCGCCATAGACCTTGACCGGTATCTTCACGTTAATCCTACTACGAGAGTAGTCAGAATAACCTAACATTTCCCTAATCGTTGATCGTTTCCTACGACGCCATGCTCCAAGTGTATCATGCCAAAATACTATGTCCCCATTAGACACGGTATCCAAAGAATTTGCCAAGCTAAATGCGCACACATTCACATACTTGTATACCATGCTATCGGCCAAATCAGGATTTGCAAGCCTAGAAACTCCTTGCACAAGAGGAGCAATACGGTATATCCCCTTCCCATATATATTGTGTTCACTCCCCTGATACCAACCCATCAGGTCTATGTCCCAGACTTTTCCGTATTCGTCTACTCCCTTAAAAAGCGCTGTTGAATCTGGAAAGTCAGGATATAGTGCTTTCGTAAGAGGAATAGTAGCACCCCAGGCGAGACTAGAAGAACGTGCAGTTGTCAATGCAAGATCTCCCTTATACCAGACCTGATAACGACCTGAACCAAAACCATAAATTGGAGACGTTGTAACCACCAACGCTATCCCTATCACTACCCCGATTATTGCAAGTGTCTTTTTCATCGATTTACTCCTTCGCCCTTGTGGGCGGGTTAGGTTGCGAACCTCATTTATGTAATCAGCCATGGTCTTCCTCCAAGCATGGGGAATTACGGCTGATTTTAGGGATTTTTCCCTTCCCTCTCCCCCACTTATAGTTCCCAGGTATAGACTGGTCCATAATCGTTTCTGAAGATTATTTTCTTGAGTCCTATACTCCGATCATAGGGAAAGACACTTCCAACATTGTCCCACCAGGAGATAGTATTTCTTCCATACTGTTCGTCTATGGTCGGATCGGAAATAACGAGGATATCCTCATCATCGCCGAGCAGGGTCACCGTAGCATCATTCCATCCTCCTTCTCTCATACTTTTCTGCAAATTTTCGGCCTTCTCACGGCGGAGTTCCTTTCGAAAAGGATTGCCTCGGACTTGAATTAACTCGACGATTTCTCCATATCGCTTGAGTTCTTTCCCTTCGTCAGGATATTTCAGTTCACCTGTCGGGAAAGACATTAGAGAGGTTGCTTCTTTAGACAGTTCCGTTAGTTCATCTAAGGTAGAAGCCGTTGCAATCTCTTCCTCGATCCTATCAAGCTCTTTCATGACTTTGGATTTACACCCAACGAGCAACAATAGAGCTATGATTGCGATAACGAACCGTTTCATGGTTCCTCCTTGTTTAGGTTTTTACTATTCTTTGGAACCTCGGGGATATGGCTCAGAAACAACCATCCTATCCTCCTCATACATGGTTCACTCTTCATATTTACAGGATTCTACTACAAATATATAGCTTGTCAAGGGTTGTTCTTCAAATATGCGGTGGACATGTTCTGTGCCCTGGATTTAATCATCCAGATGAAGAAAAAGAACAAGCTACTTGTAGGGGTAGGTGATGCGATCAGGGCAAGGCGCAAGGCCCGAAACATGAACCAGGAAGAACTGGCGCACGCCTCGGGCCTCAACGTTAAATACCTGGGTGGCGTAGAACGTGGGGAGATTAATCTATCGCTGTTGAGTCTCCAGAAGGTAACCGACGCTCTGGGGTGTGGGTTAACCGATATCCTGCCGAGAAGTAAAGAAGAAGGATCGAACAAGCTACTCTCCGAGTTGATCGTGTTCCTGGAAACTCAAGACGAACGGTTCTTGAGCATTGCTCTCCCTTTGCTCCATACATTGCGAGATTCAATCAAGTAGCATCAATCAACACCCAACCCGAGAGTCGTAGAACTGTAGGCCGTTACGAGCCGGTTGTGATGGGCGCTGTGCCAGGTATCGAGCTTCACCATACTGTGCTCCCTGTCCCGGATCGATCCTTGCACATAGTAGGTATCGCCGATTTTAACCATCTTCTGTGTCGTGTGATGGGGCTGGTGCTTGTCTTGCTCCTCACCGTAGAGAGTATGCCAGTTCTTCCGCTGCGTGCGTAAGCTCTGAAGCGGCCATTCCTGTTCTAGCTCCAGAGCCAATGACCACCACTTCTTACCTTTTTTGCAGAATCTCTCATCCAGTTCAAGGCAAAGAGCCTCATCCTCGACAGGAACAAAGAAGAACTCGCCCTGTCTGAGGACGTTGGTCTTACCTCGAACGGGCAGTGGCTGAAGTGACTCGAAGCCCTGACCCATTGTCTTAACCTTGTGATCAACCAACTCGGCTGTGAAGTAACCGGTATGATCGGTTCCGCCAAGGAATAGTGAAGGCATGTCAGGATTGTGCGGCTTCATGAAGACCTCTTCCTGATCCCGGCCTAAGCGGTTCCAACGCTTGTTGAAGCTGGGACCGCGCATTAAGACTCCACCTACCAGGTGCCAGTATTTGGCAGAGATTTCACCATCGTCATCCTTGCTTGTCCAATACATTCCTCCAGGAGGTAGATTCTTCTCGAAGGTCTCGAAGTCGTCGTGGCCTCGATAAGATGACCGGTAGTCGTCAGGGGAGAAGTCAATCACTTCGACCGAATGGGGATCAAGTCCGTGTCTATCCAGGATAGCGAACGACGTTCTGGGAAAGTGCTGTCCGGGAAACAGATCACGCAGAACGCCGATAACCAAGCTCTGATGGCCTGAGGTGGTTGAAGAGTAACGGTCAGAGTTAAGAAGTATCTCTTGCGGTGTTCCCTTGTGTTGAGGTCTTCTCACCGCCAGCCGGAAGTGCCTGCCGAACGAACACAGAGCATTGGTCTCGTCATCGAAAAAGATGCGTGAACCGTTCCTATACCGGTCTTCATACTTAAAGAAAGCTGTCACGACTTGCTCGTGAGTAGCCATAATGTCTCCTTGTTTTGTAGGGTTTTAATGTAAAAAGAAACTCCCTGCCCTCACCCGTTCAGACTTCTGCTCTTATCCGAGAGTTCTCCAACTCATTAATCAGGGCTAGGATCTCCTCATCTAACATAGCCTGTATCTCAGTTAGAGGAATCGCCCTGATTAGTGCTACACCGTAGAAGATTGTGCCATCGTGGGTTCTATAGTGACCTTTGTTAGTGTATCGGCCGGGTGCGTTGGGATTAGTGTTGTAGCCCTTGTAGACTTCCAGGGTTTCATCATCCAGGTTGATCACATAAGCCCACTCGCAGAACAAAGAATCAGCCATGAATTCGTGGGAATCTATCATGAACCTCAGTCCTTGTTTCCAGGCATCAGGATTTCCTTGAGTCTCTCTCAAGAGGCAGTAAAAGTCACTCGTGGACTGGCTGCTGACCTTGAGGTTTGTCCATCGCTTGCATTCCTCAATCTGCTCAGGGGTAGGTTTTGAGTGTTCATCGACCAGGATGAGGTCCTGGGCTATCCTCTTCATCTCCTCGACTGAGGTTGAGCGGATGAACTCTATCAAGTTCTTTCCAAGCCAGTCTGGATATGAATCAAAGTGGTTGTATGTGAGTTTGTCCTGGCCCCCGATACGGAGGCCGTATGCTCCTCTGATTCCCATCGAATTTTCTCCTTTCAAAGCAAATAATGCCTCCAGAATAGCCCTGGAGTCGTTTTTTAAGCCTTTTTAAGGCCCGATTGTTCTTTGTAATACGTTTCTATGGCTAGATTTTGCAGGGGGAATAGGATTCTAAATTCCAGCAGCTGGAATCTATTTGCCTTTGAGTTTCAGACGGCGTCCGACCGTATCCACTGTAATGTCACAGGCTACAAGTAGTCGATTGAGGACATCGTAGTCTTCTTTACTGATAGGTTTAATTGAGTAGACCTCGACAAGGCGAACCATCTCGGAATCCCAGTAGGCTTCCTCGTCCCACCTGGGATCATCTGGGGTGCCATGCTTAGGGTCCTCTGAGATATCGCCCCAATAGAGAGGCAGGTAATCCTTGGCTACGTCTTGGGGATCAGTCTCGGGGTCGGCTATCTCTACCGTGTAGTGATCCAGATACTCCGCTTCACCGTCCCGGACGCGGTAGGTGATAAGGAAGTGGCGTTTATTCATTGGGCACCTCAACCAACAATCCTTTTTCGTAGGTCTCGATATTGCCCCAATTTTTCTTTGGGACCTGCCAGACCCCGTCCTTACCGACACTGCGCTGGAGCTCAGGAATGTGAACGGTCCCCCATTCGGCAAGCGCTGGCACGTTATAGAGCCGAGCGTAGCCGAAGCAGAGACCAGGGGTATTGTCCATGTCCTTCTCGGTGATGAACCAGAGGTTGCCGTAGAAGTCTTCCCAGACCTCTATTACTGGGTCACCCTGGCCTTTCACCTTCCAGACGGTTTCTGTTGTTTTCATATAACCACCTGGTTTTAATCTGATGCTTCGTAGAGGGCTATGCGACAAGGATCATTATTGTCATCCCTATCTGGACAATCGCCTTCTTCGCAGTCATAGTCCACAACGCGGATGATCACGTCGCATTCTGGTGGGATAACCACACCCTGAATCACACCACCTCTCACATAGATATTTACAATTGCCATGGTTACTCCTTTGATGTTTGAACTTTGAGGGTCTCAACAGCTCTCCGTGCATCCTCGGTAGCGTCCCAGGCCATATACTCGGTCAGCACCTTCGCGTGCTCTGCGGGTATCTCCTTGACGTCAAGTATGGAATACAGCCGGTCACCGTAGGCTTCTTTGATGGTGTGAGTCTCTTCGTTTTTAATTGTCCATTCACCTGGATCGGCTCCCTGATAGTATCCGCATTGCAGATAAGCCCAGACGAGATCTTTTGCTTGGTCTGCTGAATCCGCGTTGACAACCGAGTATTCATCGTAATCGTGTGGGCCATCATGTATCCTTATCGTGATCAAGAACGCTTTCTGTGCCATGTCATCCTCCTGAATAGAGCTTTGCTGTCTCTTCGTCCATTGTTTCGATGTCGGTCACTTCGGCGTGAGCTACGTCAACCGTTTCTCCTTTGTAAGCACGGGCCTGGGCTGTTGCTTCATCAGGGGCTTGCACTACGTAGACTATCTTCATCTCTACGCAGTAAATGTGATCCTCAACGTCGCCACGGATCTTGCCGTCGCATTCGGCGCACACGAAGTCTCCCTCTGGGAACTTCACGCCGTTTGTTTTCCTCGTCTCCACGTCGTTACAGTCGTGGACACGGTTTACGAATCTACCTGAACCAGGCGCTACGCTCCGTCCGCAGTGGTTGCAGATTTGACTCATGTCGTCCTCCTTTACAGGGCATAGTAGATGTCGAACTTCCAAGCTATCGGCCACACCTCGCCGGTATCTTCATTCTCCTCTTCGATAGGTTCGTAATACCAGGTGTCCGATTCGTCTTCGTTTGCCGTCAGCATGGCGAGCATTGCTTTGACGACCTTTTCGTCCTCTTCAAGGGGCACATCTTTTCTTCGATGCAGAGTGAACATGCTACTTCCTTTCGTTAAGAATATGCAGCTATTACCGCCGCCCTGACCCGTTCCCAGTCACGCTCGGTATAGGGTTTTTCGTTATCGTGGCCCGCAATTCCCGGCAACGGAGTTACGTAAGCATTCTTTATTGCGCCACAGGCATCACTGGTAAAGCTGACAGCTGGTGCCAACCCATACCAGGGATTCGCCCAGGGCACACCCAAGGATCCACCGGTCCTGACATCCTCTGCGAATAACTCTTCATCTGCCAGAAAACGCTCAAACTCTCCCTTGGTGAGCACTGCGAGCATCTTGCGGTGCTTGCCTTTAGACCAGATACCTCCAAGATAATCGTAGTCATAGCATTCATCGCCTTCGGTCTCAGTCCAAAGTTCGTCGCGTTCGTTGACCGGCGGAAGATGCCAGTTTATGTCTTCGTCTTCTGGAACGTCCACAGAATAAACCACACCGAACTTCATGGTGTCTCCTTTCGGCCCTGCTCGTCGGTTAAATCCAGGGGAATGACGGACCAGCCAACCCCCTCTTCTCCCAGTTTCATCAAATCACCAGGCCCGTATCTGTTTGCATCGTCCCGGCAATCTCCGTAGAATCCTTCAGGATGGTAACACCCGCAACACCCGCATTCCTCAAAGATACGCATCGAGTCAACCTCCTTTAGCATCGTTCGGGGTATGCAAACAATGGGTTTGCAGGATCATTGCTCTTGCTGATCATTCGAGGACAGAAGCATATCTCGTAGACAGTCTCCCCGTCTTTGAGCGCAGCTACAAAAGAGCAGGACTCGAAACAGTGAGCTTGAACGTCCTGGGGGTTGATGCCTGCGAGCTTCATTATGGTGACTGGGCACTCTCGTTTTTCTACCAGCGTCCATAACTGGGGGGAGATCCATTCGCGAGTTACGCCATCAAGAATAACGTCGCTCATCTTACGTCTCCTTATCTCTGGAACGGTGCTGCGTAGACGTGGTAGCGCTTACCTTGTATGGTTAGATACTGATAAGCGTTGACGGTTTCATCGTCCAGAAAGATTTCGCCGTCAGGATTCTCTACCGAATGGATGTCCCCGCCTTGTTCGGGCGTGAAGATAAGATGGATGCACATAGCACTATCACCAACTTGCACCTTCAGCGCCGTATGTATGTTGCCGCTCGGCGAGATGTCGATGGGCAGCATGGTGATTGCGCCTTTGCCTTCGGTTCTTCCTCGTAAGACGAGCGGCTCAATGCTTGCACAGAGTTGCTTTTGGCTCATAACGTGTCCTCCTGGTTAAGCTTGGTGCGTATTTCGGCCAGGGTATTGCGGAGTCGTTCGAGTTCGGTTTCTTTCAGGGCTATCTGTCTTTGCGTTTCCGCCTCTTCCGGTTCATCGTCCAACTCCTCTTTGCGCTCTCTGAGTTTCCGTATCATTTCCATTGCGTCTTTGTGTTTTCTCAAGAGAACATATAGCACCTTGGCATCTTCTACTTCCTCTGACTCCAGATGCTGCATTTCATGTGTCAGTTTTGCAAGCATGAGATCATTCCCCAGCTCGTCCACTGCTTTTGCTAAACTTTTAAGCATGGCTGTCATCCTTCTGATCTGCCACGATACTATCGAATGTAATCTCATACCATTCTTTGCCCGTAGCCCCGCAGTCAGGACAGGTAAAGCGGTAGTAGATGTGTTCTCCTTCCATAATAGCCTTGCCGTCGTATTCCAGCCGACCAAGCCTGTTGCATACTGGGCACTTGCCAGGTTCCGGATACTTGTTTTCCTCGGGTTCGGGAAGGGGATTATCCTCATGGAACTTCTCCAAACCTATCTCTTCAGCTTCACTCTTGGAAAGCATCCTTACATCGCCATACCCTTCATCGTGAGTCCAGAGTGGGTCTTCTTGCTCTATTACTTTCAGAGCGTCTTCTTTGCTTTCTGCGGCAACGTAATGGAATGACCGTTCTGTAATGCAAAATATCTTCTTAGCCATCTTTGGCCTCCTAGTCAGGAGTTCCTTCCTCGACGTGTTTCTTTCGAGAAAACTCTTCTTCCAGCTTAGCAATCTCTACAGGACTATCACATCTTCGATAGGCACGAGTCAGATCTTTAGCCGCGTTAACAGCAGCTTCAGCTTGCTTGCAGAGAGAGGTGTATACGCTCCAATAATTGGAGTCGGCTTCATGTTTCTGTGGTAGTGCGCCGCAATGTTCTTTAACCAACTGAGAGAAATCAGGATAACCATCACGTTCGTCGAGTATCAGTTCATCCATTAGTTTGTTGAATTCTGTGACTGCGGCATTCAAGCCGTGCCATGCTTTTCTTCGTTCATCACCTAACTCCTTTGCTATCGCTACCAGGTCGTCACCGTAATAGGTGTTGCCCTGATCATCCTCAGCGGTCCATGTTTCCACGTCCTGGACGTGCGAGAACTCAAGGTTCTCATCGATAAGCTCGGCATCCGGGTCAAGGACCAATCCTCTTGAGTATAGTCTCATGACTTCCTTAAGTGAGGAAGCCTCTATCTGGATAGCCCTAGTCCATACTTCGCTGACCATTAACGTAAACTTAGGCATCGCTAATTCCCTCCTTTGAGACAACAGCCGGGCTGCTCAGATTGCGTGAGAAATCAAACTCCTGGACCGGTTCGGGGTCTATCTTGAGCTTCCCGTTATTCCAGGCCTTGTATTTCTGCAGGGCTCCCTGTGGAGTAGCAGCCTCGATCTCAACATCCCTGACCCAAACTTCTGTCGTTCTTATTGTGAACGTGGGCATTATTCCTCCTTCGATGTTGCATCGCCTGTTGGTTGCTCCTCGGGGTCCATGTGTATCAATAGCCAGTGGTCTCGAGAGGTAACGAGCTCGACCCAGACATCTGCTTCGCCACCAAAGTCGTAGTCATCGGGAGTGCAGTCAGCGTCTTCTATGCCTAATCTTGTGGCTTCCCCTTGTGCAGATGGGAAAAGCAGAACGACACCTGGCGCATCCAGGTATTCAAGGAGAATGGTCACGTGCTCCTCTTTGACAAACTTGATCTTCATCGTCATGTCTCCTTGATGGCGATGCCGTGCTTGGCCAAAAGCTCTTTGGCCTCTCCGATGTCCGCAGCACGCTGGGATGCTTGAGCTTTTTCAAGCAGATCGTCTATGTAAGGTGTTGCAGCCTCTATCATGGCTTGGTTGATGTCTGCGTATTCGTTCCCGTTCTTGTCGGCTGCCCAGTAAGTCATTCTGTATTCAATGGAAGGTGGAACTCCATCTATCGGGTCACTGTTGCGTGTATCAAACTGGCTGAGGAACTTTGCTATCCGATCGCCGCTCTTGAAGTAGGTGGCATAGAAACCCTCTCGACTGAAATGAGCGATAAACGAACAGTGCAGGGTTAGATGTTTGTATAGACGTTCGGTGAAGTCCCCCCAACGCAGACCGTTGACAAGAAACCGCTTCCATGCCTTAAGCACAAGCTCCTTATCCTTAGCTGTCATGAACTGGGTGTCTTTCATGATATCCTCCTTCAGATTGAGCACAATATCGGGCTGTCTGCTTCGATGGCCATCCGCAGGAACCTGATAAACCGTTTGCGTTTCTCGACAAAGTAGTCAAGCCAATCTTTGAATTCTTCGTCCGGGGATTTACCGTTATCGCCCAACTTGATCTTCCGGGCCTCAAGATGACGTTTGACCCTTGCTGCGGTCACCGGTATGGATTCGATCTTGTCCAGAATGATTCGAGCATGCTGAGGATGCAAAAGCCCTTTACCGTCAAGGAAGCCCCCGAGCCAATCCCAGTAACTCAAATTTAAAACCCAGAGGAGGTTGCTTGAATTGTAGCTGTCCCTGAAGTATCCGTTCTCAACACAGAACATATTGTCGTAGATACGCATGTAGGCATCCAGCAAGGCTTTCTCTCGTCTCTCGTAGCGTTTCGTTACGTCATCTGGGGTGTCGTCGGGCAGGTTTCTCATGTTTTCACGCACCTGGTCAAGCTTCTTACCGACCACATCGATGCGCGGGTCTTGCTTGAAGACCTTATCCACGTAGAGATCAGCACCCATTGTGACCTCCTTTGTTTTTTTGAGGGGGATTTACTTCGTTGTGACGAATTGATCTTTCTTCACCCTGGTCTCGAAATATAACCGAACACATGATCCAGGATCCAGGTTGTAAAGACCTGAAGGACCGATAAATGCCAAGACGAAACCTTGGTAGAAGCCGTCGTCATTTAGCACCGGCTCGTCGCCACCGTAGATGAAACAGTCTCCATTGATATGAGCTGCAACGTAAATGTCAGTGGATGTGATGGTTCTTTTCACGTTATCCTCCGGGTATATCTTCACGCTTGTGCACCCTGGTTCTGGTGATGATGGTCTCTACCTCTATCTCTTCGGGCAGGGTAAGCTCGGTTACTCCATCCGGCTTTATCACAAGGGTAAAGGAGAAGCTGCTCTGAGCCTCTATCTTAACATCCCCCGGATGTTCGGATGACGCTTCTACGTCTACGACACCTGACAGCTTCACGGTTCCGTCATCGAGCATTTCAATCTTCTCCAGGTCGAAGTGCTTGATCATACCTTCGATAAACGGCGTATCGAAGGCTGTAAAGAGCTCTCCAGCCAATTCTTGCATGTGGATCTCTATCATGGTTCATCCTCCATCAAATCGGGAAATTCGACCGACTGTTCAAATGGTTCACCGTGAATGATTACGAACTCTCCTTTTCGGGGTATATGCCCGATGCATTCGGCCATGTTGAAAAACATCCGGTGGTCCCAGTTCACGTATCTTATGCTTCCATCGTCCGTCTTAACCAACATCTGGATTATGGTTCCATGATCAATGACGGATTCCACTTTTCCGGAGATGACTGACTCCTGTTCTTCTACGACGGTTTGATCATCCATGATATCCTCCTAAGGTCTGTCTTTGGTCAGGAGACGTTTTAGAGAGTCGAGCCCCAGTTTCACTAGCTTGCTGAGAGTAACTGCTACAATCGCCAGAATGAGCTCTATCAAAAAATCCCGCCAGAAGGCGGGTGTGTCTTTGGTTTCTTTTTCGGGGATGACGCCTCCTTGTTTATTTCTCACCCTTTTATACCGCTGAAAAGAGATGTTTTTGAGTTAATAAAACCGTCGCCTCCGTGCGGGAGGCGACGATATTGAGCACAAGGAACCCTACTGACTCGGTGTTTCAATCCACGCCTCCGTGCGGGAGGCGACCAGGTTGAGGAATTGAGGCCCTGGGGGTCAACAGTTTCAATCCACGCCTCCGTGCGGGAGGCGACGAAAGAGACGGCTGTGCTGCGGCTGCCCGAAGGGTTTCAATCCACGCCTCCGTGCGGGAGGCGACGAGGGTAAGATACAAGCGGCAATGGCACGGAGTGTTTCAATCCACGCCTCCGTGCGGGAGGCGACGACGGTGGATTCTTTGTTTCGACGGACCTCAAGGTTTCAATCCACGCCTCCGTGCGGGAGGCGACGGCGTCAGATTCAAGTATCTATATCCTCCTTGATGTTTCAATCCACGCCTCCGTGCGGGAGGCGACGGGCATTACCCTGAGAGACGTAGAAAAATACCTTGTTTCAATCCACGCCTCCGTGCGGGAGGCGACCAGTATCTCCAGCACCGGAGCCAGACTCGTAAAGTTTCAATCCACGCCTCCGTGCGGGAGGCGACCTTGAGTTCCTGGGGCACGTAGTTATCAAGATCAGTTTCAATCCACGCCTCCAAGCAGGAGGCGACCTTATCGGCTATCAATCCATAGAAGTTTGCAACGTTTCAATCCACGCCTCCAAACAGGAGGCGACAGGAATTTATTCAGGTTGTGCAGACCCCAATAAGTTTCAATCCACGCCTCTGCGCGGGAGGCGACTACGGTTGCTTGAATACTTATTATCGGCAACCACGTTTCAATCCACGCCTCCAAGCAGGAGGCGACGATGAAGAGATAAACGAGATTCTCTTGAGGGATGTTTCAATCCACGCCTCCGTGCGGGAGGCGACCATGATTCCTCCTTAGTTTCGCGCGATGGTAAATGGTTTCAATCCACGCCTCCGTGCGGGAGGCGACTATATCGTATTAGCCGTGAAGCCTCATACACAAGGTTTCAATCCACGCCTCCGTGCGGGAGGCGACGATAGACGCACGCCCTGCAGATAATACTGTCAAGTTTCAATCCACGCCTCCGTGCGGGAGGCGACATCAGAAGCAAACCTAGAAGCTCTATCCTCAAGGTTTCAATCCACGCCTCCGTGCGGGAGGCGACGCCTGTAAGGAGGCCATTATGTCAGAACCACTACGGTTTCAATCCACGCCTCCGTGCGGGAGGCGACACTCCGAAGGAAGATATACGTTCCCCACAAGCTAGTTTCAATCCACGCCTCCGTGCGGGAGGCGACCTGGGGGTATGGGAAGATTCAACTGCACAATGTCGTTTCAATCCACGCCTCCGTGCGGGAGGCGACCGCGCTTACCATCGAGTTTTACCCGCCTGAACAGGTTTCAATCCACGCCTCCGTGCGGGAGGCGACGGTTGGCTCTATGACCCTTCTGATACTGATAATACGGTTTCAATCCACGCCTCCGTGCGGGAGGCGACGGCTTTCCTGTAAGTCAGGAATTGTCTTGCTCTTGTTTTACTCCTTGTGCGAGACTCATACTAACAAGCCTCTTTTTGAAGGTGTTTGCATCAAAAAAGGATACTAACACCCCGATATCCAGCACTTGCAGCAACGGCGAAATATCCAGGGGATTCATGGCAGCTTACCGTTCGCGTAAGGACATTTCATACAACGAGAGGTCCTTCAGGGTCATATCCGGGTTTTGCTCCAACATGTTCTACACGGCGTTTCCAGTTTTTCCCCAAAAAGTAAAACCGCAAGCTATCCTTCTCTGGGTCGATTGTATCGATCAAACACTCACGCAAATCAGCCCATTGAGCTGGATCGATCAGGCATTCGAACACGGAATTCTGAACCCTTTGCCCAAGGTTTTCACAAGCCTTGGCTACGTGACGGAGCCTCTTGCGTCCTTCAGCTTCTTCAGTGTTAACGTCATAGGTTACGAGAACCATCATAATTCATCTCCAGATAAATGGCGGATAGCCGTCTAAATCCCCACGCAGGAATCGAGCCATAAGCAAAGCCTGCACATAGGGAAGTAAACCAACGGCAACTTTCTCACCAATGAAGGGGTGCTGTATCTCTTCGGTCTTTCGTTTCTGGTAAGCGACCAGAACTTCTTTACGTGTCTTGTTATCCATGAGCACTGCTCCAGTTTCTGTTCGTTTGAATCCTTTACCTTTTACCTGCTGACGGTTAACTAGAGAGAGAGCGACCCGGTCGGCCAGAATTGGCCGGAATTCCTCCATGAGGTCAAGAGCTAGACCTGGACGTCCTGGTCTATCTCTGTGTAAAAAACCTACTGCTGGATCGAGTCCGACGGATTCAAGAGCGTAGGTTACATCGTGAGCCAAAATAGCGTAAAGAAAGGATAATAAAGCGTTCATTGGGTCGAGTGGTGGGCGTTTACTGCGGTCTCGAAAGTAAAAGTGGTCTTTTTGAGCCAGGATCAAGTGTTCGAAGACGTTGAAGTATATGCGGGCAGCTTCACCTTCTCTGCCTCTTACGACGTCCAATGCAATTGATTCCTGAAGTGTAATAAGTAATCGAGCCAGGCTCCCAGCTGCTTTCTTAAGTGCAGAGGCATTGGGATTCGAGGGATGATCCCGAAGCGTCCTTTGTAGAACAGTTCGGCAATTGGATATCTTGGCAAGGACGACTGATCTTGCTATATCGGAAGACGATTGAGGATCATCAGCTCGGCGATACTGTTCACGTCTCAGGAGAACATTGCCGGATACAGGCCCATGCATACGAGCTAGAAATTTGCCGTATTCACTGTGGAAGGAGATAAGAACTCCTCGTTCGCCGCAAAGACCCATCAAAGGGGGACTGCACGAAACCCGACCGAAGCATACTATTCCACTCAGGGTGTGTATGGGGACCTGAAGCTTGGTCTCGTGGTCAGCCCGGACTACGACGGTTTCGCCTTCGCGACAGAGATACGCGCCCTGTGTGGTTACGAAGAGAGTATTGAGAAGTCGTTTCATGATTCCTCACCGGAATCTGATTCGACTATACGATTGAGGTATCTCATGACGTTTCGTTTCACTCCTGTTGTCTTTGGCATACAGAGGTCACGCATGGAACACTTGTTACACTTCTTTTCGTAACGTGCACGGGGTGTTTCTCCTTTACGACATAGGTCGTGCAGACTTCTTGCAGCTTCTTCGGTTTCCCTGCGTAAGTTATCATCAAAGGCTACTTTCAACCTTCTGGCGGTCTTGCCGTAATACAATGCACCTGACGATATGTTGACGCTGAGCATCTCCTCAAGGCATAATGCCTGGGCACAGAGTTGAACCTCGTATTCTCTTTCATGTCTGAGTCTTCCGCGCTTATACTCCACTGGAAATGGTCTCCAAAAGCCAGATACTCCTTCAATCCTGGTTCCATTTTGCATATCTTCGCGTAAGCGATGGAATTCGACGACGTCGGCTTTCCCTGTAAGCCCGAGCCTGAGAGATCTTAGGTATAGTCCGCGAACAATTCTCAAAACCCCGCGAACCTCGCTATCACTAAGATGTGCACGATCATGGAGATGGTGTCCTTCTGCCGTATATAGATTCTCGTTCCAGAGACCTTCGACGTATATGAGCGCCGCCCTGCGTTCACAGTAAAGAAGTTGTGAAAGTGCAGATATTGGTAAGAGATCTTCCTCTTCAAACATGGTCGCCAGCCTTTACTTGACCTCCAGGAATCCGGGAACCTCGTCCCACTGGATTTTCGCTTTACCGTTTTCTCCAGCCACCATGAAGCCTACCTGAACACCTTTTGGCAACTTGCTCTTATAGAACGTAATCTGGTAGTCGGCGAACGACCTGGGTGCATCAATACCTTCACGTTTCTTCACTTCAATTAGCTCAAAGAGCTTGTGGGCCGGGGCGCAGCCGAGCCTTGCCTGCTGGGAGCGCTGCGTCTCATCGGAATCGGTGCCCACGTGTCTGAACACGAACACAGGCTCGCGGACAGACATGAGTCCCTTGCTGGCGGAGCGGTCGTGCTCATACATGTTAAAGAGCGCTTCCCAGAAGAGTTTGAGGTCTTCTTCAGTAAAGCCGGTATCATTGGCAAGATGGGCGCTGATGAAGCCCTTGCCTACGTAAAGACCGTAAGGAATCAGGGCTTTGCGGCCCATTGTGCGCAGCTTATCCTCAGGCTTATTTGCTTCCAATTTCGCGTATTCTTGGCTCGACGGCAAGACTTTTCCCTCAGGTTCAGCAATCGCCATTCGGGTGATGGAAACATCCAAGGGTAAAATAGGATCAAGCGATCGAGCAAAGGAGAACTGAACCGGTCCTCTTACTTGACCGGCGTTGGGACCTGTGCTGAGGACTGCGCCGAATGTGCGAACATCGTAGAAGTTTTCGCACATCCAGTTCCGGGCTAACTCAACCTTGGCCTTGTTTGCTTTTTTATCAGTCTTCAGGCCGCCCTTGGTTTCTTCGTGAGCCACGGCTATTTGAGTGTTCAGATTTGTAGCATGTTGGATGAAGATGTTATACTTTTCTTCTCCTTGCTTTGCTACCTGGACGTAGTTGCGGATACGGCGTTTAAGGGCAACGTCCGACACAAGCCCGTGCATGTCCTGCGGGTCAATACGCGGAGCGTTGCCCGAGTCAGGATCGCCGTTTGGATTGCCGTTCTCGCAATCAAACAGAACCAGGAACTCATACCGGTTCTGGATAGGTTCGGTTTTCTCTTTAGCCATTGTTAACCTCCTCTTTGTTTATCGGATTTCTTGGTTCTCAAATCGGCCAACTGCTGGTAGTAGCCGAGGGCAAAAAGGCTCTGCTCCTCAAGGCTGAGGGTGGTGGGGAGGTTATCTTCTATCCTGCCCCAGATACCAGCTATCTTTTCTTCAAACCAGTAGGATAGACCTGGGTCGAGTTTATTCAAATGGAACTGACTGGTTCGAGTCAAACGCCCCAGCACCAGGGCCGGTGTTGCCGATGCCGCAGCGTAGTAACGCTGAACCACTCCAGCTCCAACGTCACCCAGGGCTGCATTCTGGAGCCTTGCCAATACCGCCATAAGCCTGCCGCAGTGGTAAGCGGGATTGGGATGCTCTTCGTTTAGATAGGGTTTCAAGTCTCCTCCTGAATTTCCCTTTTTTCTCAAATGATAAGCCTTCATCAAGCCCATCCGGGCGTGGTTGAAAGGCTGATCTTGGATAATGTCCACTTTGACACGAGCCAAGGTCTGCGCCAGTGCAAATTGAGGGATAGGTTCACCTCGAACGGCTACGCGCCACATCTTGGAGACGAACGGGGCAGGAAGGTCGTCAAGCTCGCGCACGGTTGCACCAAGCACGGCAAGGAACTTGGGGGATTTCGCAAGCGTTCCGCCGTAACGGTGCACAATTGACAGGTCGTCAAACCACGCGCAGACGTTTCCAACCAGTTCCTCGAACTGGCCTTCCATCCAGTCGCGAACCATAACCCGACCACTGGCACCTGAGAGGGTGAGGGCATAGTAGTGGTTATCTGCAAGCTTGGGCCGCTTGCCGCTTTGGATGCTATCCAGCAGTTTTCTGGCTTTGTCCTGAGCGATTAGTTCTTCTGCCTCCGCTCCCTGTTCCAACCAGGTGAGGGGGTTGTCTTCTTCAGGCACTTTCTCTTTGAACCAGTGGACGACTTTGGCTCCGGCAAGACGTTTTCCGTAGTTCTTGATGAGGTCGTTGAGCGCTGCGCGGTAAGCTGAGGCTGCTTCCTCGGATACCGCTGCGTTTGCTGACTGCTGGAGTCCGTAGGAGCGAAAGGCATCCTTGTCGAACCCGATGAGCACGTCTCCGCTTGAGCGGCCTCCAACGTCCGAGAGTCCCTTTATTTTGGGGTGAACCTCTTTAGGTTTGACCAGGTTACCTGTTACAAAGCATCTCATCACGTTCCCATGGCTCGTTTTAGCGACTTCTCGTTTCCTGAATTCCTGCCACCACTCGTGCCATGCTTCAGATTCGACAGGGAATGCGTCTCCTATTTTGAACGTCACCTTCTCGTTGGGTTTGACCTTGAGGTCTTGCAGTCGCGTTTGGATTTTCAACATCGCTTTCGAGTCATCCAAAAGGTTAGCCAGCTTCCTTAACTCAGGCATTACCTTGCCTGCATTTTGCAGAAGCTTCACGAAATAGTCGTGCTTGACCTTAATCTTTTCATCTGTTGCTTTACTGCCATAGAGCGCCACAATTTCAGCAGTGTCTACGAGGAAATCACTCTTTCCCCCAGCCTGCTTCACATTCTGATCAAGTTCAGGGCACGTAGAGAATGTCCGGCCAGGGTTTTTCTTAAGGCTTGCATCGCCCAATTCGAGCACTCCAAGGAATTTACTCTGTTTGTCGCAAACGATAGCCCAACGAACGTCTTTTGGTGCAAACCCTGGCTTAGTAGGCCCCGCATACTTTACCAGCTGCTCAAGCATCAGACCTCCTTCCAATCCATCTTGAGGACTGCGTCGCTTTCATAGTGGGGGACATCAAGGATTCCGTTTTCAACCTTTGTCCTGAAGAGGCTTATGCTGGGTTTGTCATCGTTCTTGCCTGGTCGGGACAGGTCAAAGACATCGTAGAGCATGAGGCCTAGGTCCTTGGTAAGCGAGATAGGCTCGGCAGGTGGCGCGTCAACGTCAACCAGTTCAAAATAGGCGGGGAACTCCCGACATCCAAAGTAAGGCTGGTAGATGCATTTGCCTTTCGCGGCTCGGCGTCGGAACTGGTTTTCCATACCCTGGAGTCTTGACTCAAATCCCGACCACGGGCGTATCTCGGCGTGTAAGCGATATCGAACGTCTTTGAGAGCCATGGTTTGTCTCTGGGTTCGACCCTTGTTGGGGTCATCGGTGCAATCGGCGAGAATCGGTTGAGGATCATCTTTCCCATCCATCCATCTCAAGATTGTTCTTTCGGATGGCGCTTTATCCTTGACTTCATTCCGTCGTAGTGCTATGTAGGCTGGAGGATTGAGTATTTCGATCCTTGTAACCTGCCATCTGAACTCGGTGGGTTTGCAGTAAATGGCGTCGTATATGCCGCGCACTGCCGAAGGTGTAGGAACGGGATAACTGAACCGTTCTACTTTAAGTTCAGGCCTTGAAAAACAGGCAAAATCGCCCCACACGTCCAAGGCCTGATCCTTAGGTTTCATACGTCCTCCTTTCGAGCCTATCCGACTCAGCCGATCAAACACTCCATCGACTCAGGCGGGACAAGCCCTGTCTTGGGATTGTAATGTTTGTCGTTTAAATAGATAAACCATTCCTCCTGTTCTTTGTTTTCTCCCACAGAGATAGGCTCAAGCCAATCGAACACCGGATCATCTCTCTTTGGTCGAAATAACCCGATAGTGTAAGGCCGAGCTCTCTTTATCCAACGTCGAGTAAGCCCTTCTTGTCTAACTTGTTCCTTTAATTCTTGGAAAATCTTAAGAGAATACGGCACCAACACGTTGATGGCGTCTTTGGCGATTACCCGATAAAACTTGGCTGTCTCAACGAAGTCCTGCCGCTTGATTGCATCAATCAGTTCCTGTTTTTGGTTTTGAGGTTGAGTCAAATCGTAAAGTTCTCGGTAGTATTTATGAAAGAGCTCAGGGTCGTGGATGTCCATTTGGTCTTGAGCTTTCAGTATCCGAGCAATCCCTGCAGCTTGTCTATATGTGCCGTTAGGGTAGACATCATCTTCGGGAATAAACACGTGAACCATGCCAATATCACTTTTACCCTCACGATTGCAGCGACCTGCGGCCTGAGCAATGCTGTCGAGGGGGCCCCAGGCTCTATAGACTAAAGGAAAGTCAACGTCTACGCCTGCCTCGATACATTGTGTTGAAGTCAAACGGCAAGGCTTACTTTTTTCAAGCCGGTTACGCACCTCGCCAAGAACCTCTTTCCTGTGTTCAGGACACATGTTGGTTGAGAGATGGAATAGATCGTCTTCATTACAACCTTGTCCCTTCAGCTTATCGAAGAGATCGAGTGCATGCCGCTTGAGGTTGACCACGCAGAGAACTCGTTCGTTGGTCTTCAGGTTTTCTGCAAGCTCTTCCCACGAGGTGCGATGGTTGAGATCAGGCCATAGAACATTCGTGCGTCTTGCTAGTTGAAAGAGATTCAGATTCGAAGGGACTATCTCTTTAGGTTCCCATCCACCTGCACAGTATTGTTTGACCGAATAGTTCAGATGTTCAAACGCAGGCTGTGTGGCAGTTGAAAAAACCACTGAAGCATTGTAACGTTCAATCAATCTGGAAAGCGTAGCCAAGGTAGGCACAGCAATGCCTGTAGGTAGGGTCTGAACCTCATCGAAGAGAATTACGCTCTTTGCCAAACGGTGTAGCTTTCGGCACGCCGAAGGTCGATTGGCAAAAAGGGATTCCAGGAACTGAACGCTGGTTGTAACAACAATTGGAGCATCCCAATTCTGCGAGAGTAACCTCTGACGACTTTCTTGGTAATCTTCTATGGCGTCCTCACCCCGTGTGCCTGCCAGGCTATGATGTTCCAGGACATATTCTTCACCAAAATCTCCTTGGAATAGATTTCGATAAACTGAAACCGTCTGCTCGATGATACTGAGATAGGGGATTACAACTACAACTCGACGAAGTTCGTGCTCTACTGCATGCTTAAGGGCGAACGCAAGCATACTCAAGGTTTTCCCCGACCCAGTAGGGGAAGTTAGAGTAAATAGTCCTTGAGGATGCAAAGCAGAATCCAGACATGCTTCGAGTAAATCCTTCCGCAGTTGGTTCACATTTGGTGACGCTTTTGAATTAGAAGAAAGTTCATCAAGATGATTCAGCAGTATCTCTAAAGCTCTATCAGCTTCTAAAGGAGGACCTGGCTTACGGTATCCTTTGTTTTTATCATCCACTGAATTAAAATGTGCTTCAGTCTCGATGAAATCGGCGTCAACCAGGGTCGAGAAAAGCATCCGAACGTCAAGCATGGCAGAGGTGTAGAGTCCGCTGTCCCATTCGAAAAGCGAAGTTGGAATATCTGTTGGAGGAGGTAATATAAGTCCGTCTCTATTCATACGGTCAATCAAGTTCTCATGATTAGGTTCAGATAGACGTAAATTCAACGGATGCTTGTTGTTTAAGACCTTTAGATCAAGGTTTGAAAGGGAATCCTTTGAAGCCTGCTGAAGCCCTACATGATGTCCCTGAATGGTTAAGGCCAGGGCAACGCCTTTCTCCCTGTATTCCTTTAGAGCCTGCCATGCACCAACTGACCAATGGTCTATTCCTCTTTCTTTTCCTTCCAGGCGTTTCTGGAAAAGTGAACCGTATTTACCTAGATCGTGCAGAAGACCTGCGAGTCTAGCTTCATCCGCTGCACTAAATGCTTTGGCATACTCTGACGCCCTTTTGGCCACACTCTGTAGATGATCCCTTACGGTATCGGTTCTACCGTTTTTACTGTGAGTGTGAGCTATGAATTTAATAGAATTAGTCATCCTCGAAATTCCTTTTATTACGTTTTTACCGAACTAAGAAAGGAACTTATACTCATCTGCGTATAGGGTATTCTTATTAACGTGGTTGTCAAGCCGTTCTTTCGAAAGCAGAGAATATGTTCAGAATTATTGTCACTCATTTAGGGTCTTAGGTCTAATGTGGGGAAACTTCGGGTTATCTTCTGTGTCCAACTTGTGTCTGTGAGTCTTCAATCTTTCGTTCGGCCAACAGTGTAGTCAATGGACCTGACCTTCCATCAGGTGTTTTGTTCCTTTCAGTTCCTTGTTTTCATACGGATTATTGGAAGGTGGATTTTTCAAGAATTCTTCTTAGATCCTTCTTTCTTCAATTTGAAAGAGACAGATGCTTTCGAACCAACAACCGAGCTTTGACCCTTCCCGAAATTTAAGTCATCAGAGACTTCAACTACAATCTCCTTACCCTTGATTCTCTTAATGCGTCCACGGATATTAAATCTTGTTCCCTTCTGCGTTTTAAGATACAACTTGTTTCGAGTAAGGGTATGAACCTCTTCGATCCTTTCCAGGAACTTCTTCTTATCAGGATCAGCTTTGCTGGAGTTCAAGTATAGTTCTAGTGGTTCAAAAAGGGCATACAGCTTATAGATAGCCGTTCTGTGAAGGTAGTCTCTTGAAAATTTCTGCCAGATCGCTCTATCTTCCATCATACCGAGTATGACCTGAGCGGCTCTTCTTGAATCGTAAGCCTGGCTTTTCAAAACACCCATGGACTGCATAACACTCATTATCGTCTCGTAACCCAGGGGTGAATCGCTGGACTTCATTTCTTCTTTAGCCAATATCCATAATAAGCCTATCCCAAGAGCCCTTTGAAACCTACCCTTGCAATTATTCAAGATGAAAGAAGGCCCAGCTTGTTGCCAATCATCTTGCTTGACTATTCTCTTGAGACTTTTTATCACAGACGTAAGTTCATTCTCAGTCATTGGGAATCCTTTGCTTTGGTTGAATTTCCAGTCAACCTGAACCTTGGAAGTAAGAGTTCATTTACCAAAAGGAACTTAGCGAAATGACAAGTCCATGCCTCCATGAGGGACTATATTTATACAAGAAGGATTGTCAATCTAAATGTTGACTCCCCGCAAGACTCCTTTAGAATTCTCTTGATGCAATCGCCAAAAGGTCCATCTTTCCAATTCCGACTTAAAGAAAGCAAACGAGCCAGGCATGTTCGTTTGAAGATGTCGGTTCAAGAAGGTCTAATAGTAGTTGTTCCTCCAGATTTTAATCAAGAACGGATACCAGATATCCTGGAGCGTAACCGACTCTGGATTGAGAAAGCCCAAAGAAAGGTAGAGGAGCAGAGAAGACTTTTCGGAAGAAAATCCCTTGAGTCCCTGCCCGAGATCATTCAACTCAGAGCTATCGATGAAGAGTGGCTTGTGGAGTATCACTTCACTGCTTCTTCCCGGGTAACTGCCATTGAGAAGCGAGAGAATACCCTGGTTATCTCAGGAGCAATCGAAGATCCTGAACCTTGCAGAATGGCATTAAGAAGATGGATTAAGCGAAAAGCACTTGAACATTTGGTTCCCTGGTTTTATGCAGTCAGTAAAGAGAAAAAGATCAGAGTCAGTAAGGTCCTAGTAAAGAACCAACGCTCTCGCTGGGGCAGCTGCACCGATCAAAAAACCATCAGCCTTAACCAGAAGGTTCTCTTCCTGCCTGTCCATCTGATGCGTTATGTGTTTATCCACGAATTATGCCACATAGTCCATTCCAATCATTCCAAAAGATACTGGGACCTGGTAAAAAGACACGAACTTCGATACAAAGAATTTGACAGAGAGTTAAGATCTGCGTGGGAGTATATCCCAGCCTGGATGTAGAAAGAGCTTCCGTCCAGTCCCTTCACAATACCTCCTGAGATCGCTCAGAATTCGTTTTTAAGCCTTCAAAATCAAATCTAGCAAGTATATACTGTGGCCGTTGATAATAATCGTATTCAGAGAAAAAACCACAGGTCATTTTTCCAGCTGCTGGAATAATACAATACTTTTACGGTAATGATATGTTCACTTGACAAGAAGATTTCAGATCCTATAATTGTAGAATACAAAACCCTAAATTGGGTCTCAATAGCGAGCGTGACCTGCTCGCCTTGAGTATATCGGAGAACCTAGAAAAATCCTAGGGTATTTATTCGATATAGCAAGAAGAAGGGATTAAAAAAAGTTATGGGAAAAAAGGGGAGTGAGTTCATAAGTAGCGAGCTTCCTTTCAAGGAAATAAAGTGGGCGATGCGCCCTCGTGAGAAAGGTTGCTATACGCTAGTCGAGATCCTTACGGGTTTTTAAAACAGTAACACGGGAGGGATGTAGGGCCATACGTCCCTCCTGTTGAATTGCTGTTTTTGTTCCAAGAAGGGAGCAAAAGGAAGTTTTAGGATAGAGAGGTGTGTCTTTCAAAGTTACTGTTATAATTACCCGTAACAATATCTTTTCTAGTGTGTAGCTAATCCTCTCTGAGGGCGCTCCTGTTTAGACCCCAGAAGGAGAAACCATGAATAAATGGTTAATCCTCTGGGGCTGCAGGGTATTGCATAGTTACTCTCTCCCCAAGAGGCGCAAAAAAAACAACAGATCGATACCGAAGAGAACCGCTCTTCGTAAATGGCACTTTGATGATTTAACTAAAGATGCCATTCTTCTTCTTAAAGCTGGAAAATCAAACTGCCATTCCCTTTCATCGTCTACCCATGTTACGGACATAGTTATTGAAGGTCCGAGTCACATTGTATTTGAATCTTCACGTCTATTTCTTGATTGGCAGCAGAAAAAAAGAATAATCAAGAGACCAACGGTCTCCTGTAGTTACATCACCAACATTCTTTCCGTTTACTCCCAGGAATCCTCTGAAAGAGCTCACATCAGAAGTTTATCCAGCAGATTAAGTTTACTCTACATTCCAAGTCTGTCAAGTCTTATCCCAAATCGATCATCTACGAAATGGGGTGCAGTATGAATAAGCACTCCACGCGAACAGTCCTCACACAAAAAATCAGGCTATCATGGATGCTGGGGATACTTGCATTTCGTCAATATCTAATCACTGGTTACTTCGTAACCTATACGTTCCCTCCCTCTCGTAAGCGTAATTCATCAGATTCCGAATCTCGAATACATCCAGAAAAAGACAGGTGGCCCACACGTTCTGTCAGATTTTCCTATGCCAGCAGTTTGGGTAGAGAGATGATACGCCGTATCAACATAACTGCATTTGGGAGACGCTACAGAGAAAAGAAGCTTGGTCTACTAATGTTCTTCACACTTGAAGATCTGAAATCAAATCCACATATCCACATTCTCATTGAACCCCACGAAAAGCTGACGGAATCTGTATTAAAACAAATCTGGCGTAGTCTGGTTGGATGTCGATGGTCAGAAAAAGCGTTTGATGCAAAGAGGATTGATACCCGGAAGAAACTTTTCGGTTATGTCACCAAGAAAATAGATTGGGATAAAGTCGAAACCCTTCCGTGGCCTAACATTCCACCAAGATTAGTAGAGAGATGGAAGGAGCTTACCGGATCACTTAACATACGGACTACACAAGAAGAGCTTGGGAAATACATAGGAGGCGAGGATGACTAACAAGAGGTCCAACACTCGCCCCCTCAATGAAGGCAGACAAGGTTCTTTCGATTTCGCTGTCAACAAGAACAAGCATATTGCGCCACGCAATGAACCAGATTGGGCAGCCCTTTCCCGGAAAGGGGCAATTAAACTAGTTCAAACACTACTGTGGAAAATACAAAACAACCATCATTTTACTAAAGCTGAACTAGATGAGATATTTGCTCGTCCTAAGAAAGGCGTATGGTCATGGGATAGAACTTTGCGCAAGCTGAACGCTATTTCTATAGAAGTCTACGGCAGCAAAGAAAATACGAACAAACTCAAGCCTCGTCGACCTGTCTATTATTACAAAAAGACTTCCCACTTCAACGGTGAATACATCTTCATGATGACACCCAGAGAGATCCTCCAGATGATACGGGAATATAAGCAGATACTCCGAACACGGAGAGGAGGGGCTCATGCGTAGGTCTCTCCTCAAGAAATCAAAGCGTCTAAGAGTAGATGTATTTGCTGATCGAGTAGAAATTTACGACGGTAAAGAGCGGTTAATTCTCACAGGACTTGACTTGGTTAACAAAGGCATTACACTTGGCTCAGCAATGACGTTATGCCAGCGTAAAAACGGACGCTGGTATGTGAGATTCACGCTAAACGGGAAAAGACGGATGCTCTCCACAGGAGAGACCGACAGAACCAAGGCTCTTTTGAAAATCAGCGAGATTGTCAAGGAAGCCGAGCTTGAGGATACCCTGGGCCATAAGGTAAAGACCGACGTCACTCTTTCAGAGCTTACAAAGGAATATACTCCCTACGCTGAGGCTAATAAGGCACCCTCTACCCTCTACAGAGACAAAAGCAGGATGCGTAAGCTTCTTGAGACCTTTGGCAAAAAGAAACTCTCAGAGATAACGGGCCGCGATATAGAGCGGTATATGCAGAGCCGTAGAAAAGAGGGTAAACAACCTGCAACGGTCAACCGAGAGTTCGCTCTGCTTAGACACATGTTACGCAAGGCGGTTGAATGGGATTATCTCTCCGTAAGTCCTGCCCGAACTGTGAAGCCGTTTAAGGAATCCCCTGGACGTGTGAGGTATCTTAGCGATAGCGAACGTGAGCGGCTTCTGGATGCGTGCTCTGGGATGCTGAAGGCGGTTGTCTTGACTGCCCTGCTTACAGGGATGCGCAAGGGTGAACTTCAAGGCCTTACCTGGGATGATGTTGACTTTGAACGCAGAGAGATAACCCTTAAGCGAACCAAGAATAACGAGGTGCGGGTTATCCCGATAAGCAAGGACTTACTGCCCGTGTTACACCGCCTGCATAACGAGAGGCTTTACTCCCATTACGTATTCTCTAAGCCGGACGGTAGACCCTATGGGAACTGGAGAAAAGCCTTTAAGACCGCCTGTAGGCAAACAGGCATTAAGGACTTCCGGTTCCACGATCTCAGACATACCTTTGCTTCTTACTTGGCTATGGCGGGGCATAGTGCGTTCACGATCCAGAGGTTGATGGGCCACAAGACTATCGCTATGGCTCAGAGGTATACGCACCTCTCACAGGCTCACATTCGGGCCGCTGTAGACCAAATTGGTGCAAAAGTGGTGCAATCCGAAGAAGGCCTTGACGGGCAATCTCGCAAAGCTAGTAATATCAACGCGCCTGTAGCTCAGAAGGACAGAGCATCGGATTTCTAATCCGACGGTCGTGGGTTCGAGTCCCTCCAGGCGCGCTTTAAGTCTGTGGCTCCAAAGGTCCCAGCGTTAACCCCTAAGATGGAAGCAACGGCTCACTTCTGCAGGCGATAATCAGCGCAAACCCTCACCCCGGACCGGATACAATAACAATAGTCTTCGATATCCAAAGCGCCAGCAATCCCATCTTCTTCCTCATCCCATCCTTCCCGTTGCCAGCTTTAACTGACAACGCAACGTTCATAAACGGTTACTCTCAACCGGGTCCTTCTCCCATCACCGGTTACGGGATCTGGATTCAAGGCTCACCCTACAACGGTAGTCCTGATGGAACGATAATCGGAGGCGAGGACTCGACCTTAGCTAACGTGATCAGCGCTAATCCTCAAGACGGGGTCTATGTTGCAGGGCCTGGAAGCGACGGAAAACGCCGTGATCGAAGCCTTTATTGCTGGTGTGGACCGCACTGAGGTCGAGGCTCCGACTACGGTGAAGGTAGAACCTATATCGGCTTGGGAACGGCAGGTAGCGATGGGAGATTTGCCGTCGTCACAGAACGTACGGAAATCGGAAACTACGTTACCGCCAAGCTGGTGATCGTTCAGTATGGATAGATTGGCAGACTAAAAAATATAAAAGGCGGTCAAAAGACCGCCTTTCTTTAATGCCCCTTTCGCCACTTGGCCGAAGGATCGCTCGCAATGACAAATAAAGCTCGGCTAAAGCCGGCCCCTACGATCTAAAAAGACCTTAAGTCACCGCTGAAGGGTTACTTCACAAGAAGCATCTTGGTAGTTTGTTTGAACCCGTCGGCTGTTGTCAACTCGCAGAGGTAGATACCGTTGCCGAGTTTTCTGCCCTGCTCGTCTCTTCCATCCCAGGTTACGCTGTGGGTTCCCGGTTCGAGGGTTCCGTGAATCAGGGTAATAACCTTTTGTCCGACGGTGTTGTAGACGGAAACGTCCACCACGCTCTTGGTGGGGATACTGAAGGCTATATCTGTCTTCGAGCTGAAGGGATTGGGGTCGTTCTGAGCCAGGTAGAAATTGGGGATGATCATGCCCTGCTGGTTGGGGCCGGGGACGACAGAAAGACTGGATACGATGTTGATGAACCGGCAAGCGTTGTCCTGCTGGTCTACCACCACCACGTGAAGGAACCAGTTGCATGTATCGGGAAGTGGGATGGGCATCGGCTGTGGATCAGGTCCGGGTCCGCCCCCGATCAAGCTGTCGGGGCCGACGTGAGGTGTGTCTTCCTTGGGACAGATGATTAACATGTCGGTAAGATTACCGGTAGGTCCTGCTCCGCTGAAGCCGCTTAAGCGGCCGGTGATTGGATTCAGGTCTCCCCACTCTATCTCGCCGGTCCAGGGATCCATGAAATCTACCCTGATGGTGCCGTCGAAGTTGGGGGTGTTCACCACCGAGTTAAAGGTCATCATGTGCCAGGCGTCTTCTCCAGACCATCTGATGGAGATCAATACGTCCTGACACCTTTCCAGCTCGTTCCGTGCCGTTTCCCAGTCGAAAGGCATGCATCTTACCGTGTAATTGTCGCCGTGCTCGCGAATCCATTTTCTCAAAGCGGCCACGATGTCATCGAGCAATGTCCCCACCTGTGCGTGGTTCGTTCCTGCTTCGTCTCCCAGGGTATCTACGAGTGCGGAATCGCTCAATCCACCGGTGATCTCGCTGTCGCCTTGACTCTCAAAGTACTTCAGGCAGGCGGCCGCCGCCGTTGGCACGCAATGGTAGTCGGAATGAGGTCGCTGGTTGATTCCCGGGATTCCCTTCTCGAATGAATCCGCCTTCGGTTCAATGTAGACGGCAACCGAGTCGATATTTTGGTAAGGGTCAGCGATCAAGATAAACAGTGTGTCCCCCTCGACCGCTTGCCAGTCCGTGAGGAACACGGCGATGTCGTCTGGAGGGGTGGGATCGTAGATACGCTCGTTGATTACGGTGAGAATCGGTTCCTGGAAATGGTAGGCCACGGCGAGAAACTGAATGGGGGTATACACCTGGGGAATGATGCTATGGTGAAAGTAAGCCGACCATCCGTCCTCGCCCAGTGGAGCAACGCTGGTGTCGGGCAGAGGATATGGAGTAATCGTAGTGTAGGCGGGCTCGTATCCATCCTGATCGCTGCCAAACAACGTCCAGGTCTGACCCTGGTCAATGGAGTAGTGAAAATCCACCCGCCTGATCTCTTTGTCGGGATCAAGAACGCACAGCTGGACCTGGCTTACTTCGTCGGCTCCTCCGATCCAGTTATGCCAGGGTTCGGCATACGCCCAGTCACCGACCGCGAGAACCGGCTCTCCGAACTGAGCCCACACCGGCGAGGCAACAGCGAAAAGCACCGCCAGCAAGGCAAACATGGAGATGGTACGTTTTTGAGGCATCTTTTCTTCCTTGTTTGGGTTTATGAAACGGGCAGGCTTCGCTTATCCAGGCAAGCGAGACCTTACCATTGAATGCCTTAAATTAAACTTATGTCCAATAATCCTGTAACTATATTAGGTTGCAATTATACCTGGAACAAAGACTTTGTCAAGTGGTTTAAGGAAGGAAGAAGGGTGGTGGAAACGAGGGGGTAAGGTCAAGGGACAAGCGAGGGTTACAGGTTAAAGAGCCGACCGCAAGGTCGGCCCCTACCATTTCTTTTTGTGATCTTTCGTCCTCCGACGAAAGGAGCCCTAAGATTTTACCATCACCAGAAGCATCTTGAAGCGCGTAAGCGCCCTCAGTGCGTGGGGTTGTGAGGCGGGCATGAGGATCATCTCGCCGGCGGATAGGGTGTAGGGTTTGCCTGAGATGGTGATCTCGGCCTGTCCGTCCAGTATATACACCATGGCGTCGGAAGGTGCGGTATGTTCACTCAGGCCTTGGTCTTTGTCGAACGCAAACAGGGTGACCGTGCCCTGCTTCTTGTCAATGATGGTGTGGCTCACCACCGCTCCATCCTGGTAGGAAAGCATCCCGGCGAGATCGAATACCTGGGGCCTCAAGTCTTTGTTCTGGGATTCCATATCTCTCCTCAGTTAAATATCTTACATCAAGCCTGCTTCCTTGTGCTTGGCAGCAATGGCATCAGCCATCTTATCCAGAGCGGCAAAATCCTCCTTAAGTGGAACACCCTTGGTAAGCACCGGTTCGATTACTTCCACCTCAAGGTTGGGAATCATCCCGCCAAGGGTTTCAACCGCCTTGCTTCCCCAGCCGTAGGAACCGAGGATGGAAAGGAACTTTACCTTGGGGCGCAGCAGGTTGGCCAGGTAGGTACCATACACCGCCAGGGGATGAGGACCGCCGATTACGGTGGGGGTGCCTACGATTATGGTTGCCGCATCCACCAGCGACATGGCAAGCTTTCCGATATCGGAAACCGCCAGATCGTATTGCTGAACTTCAAGACCGCGCTCGGCCAAGGCGGACACCAGGTAATCAACCATCTTCCGGGTACTATCATGCATGGATACGTAGGGAATAACCACCAAATTCTTGGGCTCACTGAGTACCCAGTCGGAGTAGGCGTTTAAGATGAACTCCGGCTTGTCGTATATAGGCCCGTGAGAAGGGGCAATCATGGCGATGTCGTAGGGTTCGAGCTTTTCCAGGTTGCCCTTGATTATCTTGCGGAAGGGCATCATGATTTCGGCGAAGTAGCGCTTGGCCGCCTCGTACACCCGGCCCTCGTCGGTTACGTACAGATCGGTAGTGGCGATGTGGGAACCGAAGAAGTCGCAGGAGAAAAGGATCTTTTCCTCTTCCAGGTAGGTGACCATGGTCTCGGGCCAGTGCACCCAGGGGGTGTGGATGAACTTCAGCGTCTTGCCGCCGATGTTCATGGTTTCGCCGTCTGCTACCGTCATGAACCGGTCTTCAGGGATAAGCAGCAGATCCCTAAGCATTCCCTTGGCCTTCTCGGTGCAGATAACCTTGGCACCGGGATACTTTTCCAGGACTGCCGGTATAGCGCCGGAGTGATCCTGCTCGGCGTGATGAGAGATAACGTAGTCAATCTTTGGCACTTTCACCAGCTGGGCCATGAGTATATGGGTCATGGGAGGATCGACCGAATCAACCAGGACGGTTTTATCCGCGCCCTCAATTAAGTATGCATTGTAGCTGGTTCCGTCAGGCAAGGGAATAAGGGAATCGAACAACCTCCTATCCCAATCTACAGCACCCATCCACTGGATGCCTTCTTTTATTTTCCTCGGTATCATGACTTCCTCCTCAATTTTTAGGCTTCTACCTAAAACCAGAGTGTTAGAGAGCCTCGAACACCCGCTTGAGTTTTTCCTCGACAGTTTCAGCGACATTGCGGAGCCGAGAGTTATCTATCATACCCATGGCCACAGTACTCGTGTTCATTCATGATGCTTTCACCTCTCGCTTTCTGCTCAGGTTCAGGAGATACTGCCTTGCCGCCAGTGCAGCTTTTGCGCCCTCCCCTGAGGCGATAATTATCCTCTTCCCGTAGGCGTTGGTGATGTCGCCTGCAGCGAATATCCCAGGATAGGAGGTGGAGCAGTCAGGGTTTATTACTATCTCGCCTCTCTCGTTAAGCTCGACCAGATTGGAAACCAGGGAGGAGTTGGCCTCTAACCCTATGGCTATGAACACACCCTTGATTGGGATTCTGACCTCCTCCTCTTCAGCCTTCTTTCTGATTACTACACCGGACAGAGAACCATTGCCCAGGAACTCAATCACCTTATGATACTCGTGTTTATGCACGTTCGGGAAGTTGTTGATTCGCTCGATTATCTTTGCATCGGCTGTAAGCTGGATGTCGGAGACGATGTGTATGTTCCTGGCAACGGTGTGCAGATTCTCAACCATCTGCAGCGCCGAATTACCACCTCCAATCACGGCAACATCCTCTCCCTCTACAAAGGAGAAGTCCTGGACGTTGCCGTAGAGCACCCCCTTGCGCTGGAACTCCTCCTCTCCGGGCACGTTGAGCTTACGTCTCCGCATCCCGGTCGTAATAATCAGCGTCTTGCCCACGTAGTGGTCGAGTTCCGAAGTCGTAACCCGGAAGCCTCCTTCAACCGGTTCAATCTTTTCTACCTCGCTCATCAGGTGGTCTATGTAGTTGGAGTGAATCAACTGGTCTTTGAACTTGGCGATAAGCTCCGGGCCGGTTATAAAGTCGTAGCCCATGTAGTTCTCTATCTTGGTGCTGTCAATGGCCTGCCCACCCAGGTCTTTGGCGATGAGGAAGGAATGAACCTTCATGGTTGCCGCATACACCGCAGCGGTCAGCCCTGCAGGGCCGCCGCCGATGATTATGAGGTCATAGGTAGGACAGACAGGGGCACACTCCTTTACCTGCAGGAACTTTTCCCTGCAGCCTTCCGAACAGAAGTAGTAGGTTTTCCCCTTATGCTTGAGGGTTACTGCCTCGTCCTCTTCGACCTCCATCAGGCATATGGGGTCGCGTTTCATGATGCACCACCTTTGGCCTCAGGCGAGATTGTGGAATACCGTGCTCAGCTTGGCTTCCACGTCTTCGGCTATCTCACGCAGCTCGGGATTGTCTATCATACCCATGGCCACAGTAGGTTTGATCACCTAGACCACGCTCTTGCCTTCCCTCTCGTAAACGATAACGTTGCAGGGAAGCATGAGACCGATGTCTTCCTCGTCCAGCTTCTTTTTAAGCGTTGCCTTCACGTCTATCTCGGTAAGAACCCCGAATCCTTCTTTTTCGAGTTCGGCTGTGACCTTCGCTAACGCGTCATCGAAGCCAAGGTCCAGCTCCTTCTTGAATCCGTAGCTAATCATCTCAAGCCTCCTCAACTCATGCGAGGTCGCGCTTGCGTTCCTCGAACTCTTCCTTCGAGATCTCTCCTCTTGCATAGCGTTTCTTCAGGATATCGAGTGCCGACTCCTGTCTGCCTCTTCCCGAAACCGTCTTGACCAGCCATACCACCAGCAAAACGATGCCCACGAGTAACGCTACCCAGAAGATTATGCCGAGAATCCACCAGCCTTCCATTCCATGCATTCCAAACCACATACTGGCCTCCTTTAGGTGTTAATTATAGGGAAAAAATCCGACATGTCAAGTAGGAATTTGCAATCGCTTTGGTGCCACGTTTCGGGCGAAATTTGCCACGAACTCGTCAGGTTTGAGTGCCACTCGTCACAATTAAGTGGGACAAAAGCTGGTCAAAAGGTGGTCAGAAGTTGGTCAAAAGCTACCCAAAAGTTGGACAATTTGGGGTATTTTGGGGGGAATCGGATCATTCCTTCTCTAGCGCTCCTAATCTTTTTAGCCGAGCGCGGATAGCACCCGGTTTCCTTTGAAAGATCTTTGCCAGTTCACTTGTGGTCTTTCCTTGGGCGTAACCTTCTTTCAAACGTAGATCCTCTTGCTCAGCCCACTTTTCATAGGCCCTTGGATACTTATGACGTATCTGCTCGATGCTGTGGGTTTTGGCATTCTCTTTCTTCAGAATGAATTTAAGTGTTTTTTCTAAACCCTCTCGGAAAGCCTCAAGGTGTTCCTCAAAAACCATAACACGAGTATGTTCGTGTGAACCTTGAGAAGTGCGTTTAGATTCGCTGATGACCAGATACCTTGTCCCCTTGGCGGTTTCTTTTACGTCGAAGAAGTATGTCCGGCTCCCTGCAAAGACCCTCTCGGAGAACAACTCCTGTCTTTTGCCAGGCATTGAATTGTCTCTCATTTGCTTAAAACCTCTCTTTGCCATTGCCTAATCTAATCCTTCGAGGTCAGGATACTTCTCTTTCATCTCCTCGAGCTGATCCTCAAGAAAGAATACCCACTCGTAGATGAAGTTGCGCTTAAAATCTTCGAATCCCTCTGTAGGAAGAATGAAGGGTGTTGGGGATGAGGCTTTGAAGAAGTACCTGCCGAGAGGCATCGTGTAGGAACGAGTGGCACGGGAAGGAAAATGAAACTCAAATCGCTGATCCAGTGATTCATTAAGTAGAGTAAGTACAAGAGACACCGGTGCCTCATTAATTATCTTTACCGCGCAATGATCCTTGTCGAGCAGGGAGTCTTCCCGTGGGCGGAAGGGTAACGGCTCTTTCTGTTTGAGCCTTGCTTTAGCCTCCTTAACCGCTAAGTCAAGAATAGGGTTTTCCTCCTGCCATTCATTAGCAGCTGTTAGAAGATCGAAGGCACTTGCAGAACGAAGGAGATATTCCCGGTCGGATTCCAACCCCCTCTCAGTTAGAACGAAAATTATGGGAGCCGTTCCCCCCACTGAGATCCACATCTCGGCTATCCCCCTACGTATAACACGAGAGAGATTCCGATCCGTAAGGAAGCTATGCGCCACAACACCTGCCGTAGGTTCCCCAATCGAAACCATAATCGCACGAGATGCTTCATAGAGACTGGTGTCTCGCGCATACTCCCGAAGGGCGTATTCGACCACCTTCTCTCCGTACTTACCTGCCCCATTCTGAACAGCGCCAGTAAGAAACATGAGACATAACGGTGCAAGAGCCGGTTCTGCATTCCCTCGCTGTAGTACGTAAGGGATGTCATTGGAGTCCAACTTGCTTGCAATCGCCATCACTGAGTCAAAAGCTTGTTGCTCGGTTAGCGTTTGGGCAATCTTGTCGAGATTATCAAAGAACTCGCCCAAATAAGGCTTCGGCCCAGCAGCCGGTGTTGCAGAAAAAACCATAATGAGCATTAAAATATTTTTCAAGACTACCTCCTTTGTGGTTTAAGCATACAGGCGATTCAGTCTTTGTCAAGGCGTATAAGCGAGTGTGCCAAGAGACGATTTAACTCTGTCTCTCTTTTTAGAGCATTAATGTTCGGGCTAGTGGTGTTGACTAGCAGGTGTTATCTGCTTATTATTACAGGATGTTGTGGGCGTACCGGGTGTTTCAAGTCGCGGGTGATTTATGAACGCGGTAGTGGCGCTGGTCGGGCCGTCTTCTTCATTAAACCTGATCCCCCTGTGTCCCCTTTAATAAGGGGGATATTTCGATCCCTCTTTGGTTCTCCCTTAGTAAGGGAGACTGCTTTGCCCCCCTTGTGAAGGGGGGTGCCCGCAGGGCGGGGGGATTAAAGGAAGGTGGCCGCTTCGAAGAGCGGACGGAGGGATCACCGAATCTGCGTTAATCTGCGGATTTAATGCTCCTTTTTGCTAACGCAAAAATATCGCAGTGGCTTCGCCCCAATCACCCCTCCCTTGACGGGAGGGGGTAGGGGGAGGGTGTACCACCCCCTCCTTACGCGAAGCGGCGCTTACGCCAATCCTCCCCCATCAAGGGGGAGGTAATGCTGACGACAAGCACCCTAATCACCCCTCCGTTGATGGATCAGCGTGCCCCCTTCGGGTAGGGGGAGGTGAATCACCCCCTCCTTTGTCCTCCCCCGTCAAGGGGGAGGTGAATTAGGATCATTACTTTAAGTTACCCCTCCCTTGATGGGACAGCGTGCCTCTTGGGATACTGAGTGTCCCATAGGGTATCAGGTCGGCCCGCATGATTCTAGTATAGACCTTAACCATCTCTAATTGTCAACCTCCCTTCTTAATCAACAACTTGACCTTAAAAAATTCCCCCTCCCCGTTGTGGAGGGGGTAGGGGGAGGGTGTATCACCCCCTCCTTTATTCTCCCCCGTCAAGGGGGAGGGAGTAATGGAAGAAGGGGCTAGCGCCCCTTCTTAATCCGCGTAATCTGCGTACTCCGAAGGAGAGAACGACTCTCAGAAGTTCTCATCTGTGGTTTCTTCCTATTTGTTATCTATCTGAGCCCTTTGCAGCTTGCCTTCATGCTCCTTTTGACCGCTAGCTCAAAAAGATCGCAGAGGGCTTCGCCTCAATCACCCCTCCGTTGAGAGATAGGGGGAGGGTGTATCACCCCCTCCTTACGCGAAGCGGCGCTTACGCCAATCCTCCCCCATCAAGGGGGAGGTGAATTAGGATCATCACCTTAAGTTACCCCTCCCTTGATGGGAGGGGGTAGGGGGAGGGTGTATCACCCCCTCCTTTATCCTCCCCCGTCAAGGGGGAGGTAATGCTGACGACAAGCACCCTAATCACCCCTCCCTTGATGGGAGGGGGTAGGGGGAGGGTGAAAGGCAGGTGTTGACTAATATCCGATACGTGGTTATCATTACGGAATGGGTAAGGCATACTTGATTTCAGGACTTATGGGGCGTTATCCGAAGCGACTTGAGATGTTAACTGTAAGATTAAGGAACTGCTGAAGTTATGAACGCGGTCGTAGCCCTGGTCGGGCGGCCAAATGTTGGGAAGTCCACGCTGTTCAATCGTCTGGTGGGGCACAGGGAGGCGATCACGCTGAAGACCCCTGGGATAACAAGGGACAGGCTCTACGGAACCGTGCACTGGCTCTCCAAGAGCTTTACGTTGATTGACACCGGCGGGTTTATCCCCCAGCCTGAGCAGCCGCTCGAAGAGCAGATGCGGCACCAGGTCCAGCTGGCTATCAAGGAGGCGGAACTGGTTCTTTTGGCGGTGGACGGCAAGGAAGGTCTGCACCCCGCAGATAAGGCCCTGGCCGAAACGCTCAGGAAGGAAGAAAAACCCTACATCGTGGTGGTCAACAAATCGGACGTGCGCACCGCGGAATGGGAGCACCATAGCTTTCACGTGCTGGGCGGGGCAGAGCTTTTCCTCGTATCGGCAGAGCATGGTGTGGGATTCGGGGACCTGCTTGAGGAGATCTGCGCCAGACTGACCTTTGGGGAGGAGGGCGAGCCCAGGCCTGAGGTTAAGCTTCTCATCGCGGGCAGGCCCAACTGTGGGAAATCAACACTCTTAAACGCTATCGTAGGCGAGGAGCGTGCGGTGGTGGATGAGGTGCCTGGAACTACCCGCGACCCTGTTGATACCTACCTGGAGGTCTCCGGCAGGATATGGAGGTTAGTGGATACAGCAGGTCTGCGCCGACGCACTCGCATCAAGGAGAACGTGGAGTACTACGCATCAACCAGGCTGCGCAGGGCCCTCGCCAAGGCCCAGATCATACTTCTCTTGATCGATCTTACAGAAGGTGTCACAAGACAGGATAAGAGATTGGCCGCCGAGATCATCGGCCGCCGAAAGGGATTGATCTTCGTTTTGAACAAGATAGATCTCTTCGATTCCCAGGCGCTGCGCAACAAACTGGATGAAGCCTCCTATCAGCTGCGCGGGATCCAGCAGTTCTTCCGTGTGCTTGTCTCAGGCAAGGAAAAGAAAGGGTTGGATGAACTTATCGGAACGGTCACAGCGCTTGTGGAGAAACGCAGCCAGCGCATCCCAAAGGAGCTTCTGGGTGAATTTGTCCAAAAGATTACCCGCGAACGCCCGCCAGGACGAAGGACAAAGATATACCGATTTATACAGAAGGAAGGCGCACCGCCGCTGTTCCTGGCAGAAACTAACAAACCTGACGAGCTTGAAGAGACATATCTGCGTTTCCTGACCAACCGGCTGCGCGATGCCTTCGACTTCACAGGCACCAACCTCAAACTCCAACCCACGCAACGACCGAGGCGCAGATGATCTCGCCTCTCTGGGATACGGTAATACTGGCAGTAGTCGGATTCCTGTCCGGCTCCATCCCCTTCGGTTATCTCGCTGCCTCTGCCAAGGGTGTGGACATCCGCAAGGTGGGCTCGGGCAACATAGGCGCGACCAATGCAATAAGGGCGCTGGGAACGGGCTGGGGTATAGGGGTAGGGCTGCTGGACGCGATCAAGGGAGCGGTGCCTGCCTACCTTGCTTTGCAGTTCTCACCCTTGCCTGGTATAGTAGGTGCGGCCGCTGTGCTGGGTCACATCTTCTCACCCTGGCTGCGGTTCAAGGGCGGCAAGGGTGTCGTAACCACTTTTGCCGTATTCCTTGTACTTACCCCTTTCCCTGCGCTTACGGCAGTAGGGGTCTGGATACTTCTTTTTCTTACCACCGGCTACGTTTCGGTTGCTTCCGTACTCTCGCTCACCGCTTTACCTGCTCTTATCTTCCTCTTGGGAAGACTGAACCCTGAGATATCGGTGATCGCCGCTGCAGCCGGCTGCGCTCTTCTGGTGGCGTGGGCGCACCGTGGCAATATGTTCCGGATTGCCGCAGGCAAAGAACCTAAAGCAAGATTGTGGAAAAAGCTGTGGAAAAGATGAGGATAAGTTTCCTTGGTGCAGGTGCCTGGGGCTCGACGATGGGGATCATGCTCTCACGTGAGGGCCACGATGTGAGGTTGTGGGAGATTGATGCCGCCCGGGTAAAGAAGCTGAAACACAAGCGCAGGCTTGCCGGTATTCTGCCTGGTGTAAGGATACCCAGCCAACTACACTACACCTCTGATATAGAAGAGGCAATTGCTGGAGCCGATCTTCTGGCCCTTGCGGTGCCCTGTCAGGCGCTGAGGGCCACCCTGCGCAGGCTGCCCAGAGGATATGAACCGCCGAGGATGGTGGTGAGTCTCATAAAGGGACTGGAGCGCAGGACTGGCTTTCGTCCCAGCCAGGTCTGGGCCGGGTTTTTCCCTCGCCGTCCGGCGACTGTGCTTTCCGGTCCCTCGATCGCCATCGAGGTGCTTAATGGGCACCCAACCGCGTTGGTTGCAGCGGGGGACGACGTGGAGGGGGTGAAGAGCGTGCAGAAGGTTTTCTCCATAAACAACCTGCGTGTGTACCGCTCGGGCGATGCTGTGGGCGTTGAGTTGGGCGGAGCCTTAAAGAACGTTATCGCCATCGCCTGCGGTATCGCCGAAGGGCTGGGGGCCGGAACCAATACCCGCGCGGCGCTTCTTTCAAGAGGGTTGGCTGAGATCACAAGATTGGGTGAGAGGTTAGGTGCCAACCCAAGGACGTTCGCTGGTCTTGCAGGCTGGGGTGATCTTATCACAACCGTTTGGAACCCTGCCTCGCGCAACCACCGCGTAGGTCTGGGGCTTGCCAGAGGCAAGAAGCTTGAGGCGATACTTGCCGAGATCGGTATGGTCGCCGAAGGGGTTGAAACCTGCCGGATTGCCCATAAACTAGGCAGGATGCACGAAGTCCAGATGCCGATAACCGAGGCCACCTACCGCTTGCTATTCAGGAACGCGGACCCGCGCAAGGAGATTACGCGTCTTCTTTCACGGTCTTTAAAGGAGGAGGTATGGTAGAAGAGCGTTTCTACACAATTACTCAGGTCTCGCGCATGACAGTGATCAAGCCGCACGTGCTGCGATACTGGGAGAAGGAGTTTCGCTGGCTGCGGCCACGAAAGAACTCGGCAGGACGCCGCATCTACTCCGAGCATGACATCGAACTCATAAGGCTAATTGAGAGGCTCCTGTACAAGGAAGGCTACTCTATAGCGGGCGCGCGCAGGCGGGTAGGGAAGCTTCTTGCGCTTTCTAACCAACTTCAACTGCCGCTCTCCGAGGTTCAAACCGATCCCTTGGAAAGGTTCAAGCAGGAACTTAAAGAGGTCCTTAAGATGCTGGGGCGCAAGTGACGCCTGCGGAAACCTCGTGGGGACCTCTGCTGCCCTGGGTTATAGACGGCATCGCAGCGCTCTTGATCCTCGGCTCGGCTGTCTCAGGTCTCATCAAGGGGGCGATACGCATCCTTGGAGCGATTGCAGGGGTTGTGGCCGCCATAATCCTGGGCTGGCGCTTCACACCCGCGCTTGCTGAACTCCTGATCCCCAGGATAGGATCAGTCTTCTTCGGCAAGGTGCTAGCCTTTCTTGCAATCTTTATCGCGGTGATGATAGTTGCCGCGCTCGTTGTCTTCCTCTTGAACAAGCTCTTTGATGCCATCCTTCTGGGCTGGGTCAACAAGCTTCTGGGTTTCGTGATAGGACTCGTTATCGGCACGTTCATCGTTTGCGTTATCATCTGGGTCTCGCTTCAGCTGTACCCTGAGCTTGCAGACCTCTACACCCATACCCGGCTGGTCAGGCTGTTAGCCGCTATCCTCCTTGTGTTCGCCCCGGGCGCAAGGAGCCCCCCTGTTCCTCCACCTGCCTGATCCCTGCTTCGATTATCTCTATCTCGGTAGTCTGCCCCACAAAGGTCTCTATGCTGTCAGTAACTTGTTCGGTATCAACCGGTGCAAAGGTAGTCTGCGCTCCGCCCGACAGCGTAACCGTTATTGTATCAGAGTCAAAAACCTCTGCACTAAATCCCCTATGATAAGTTGCCGTAACACACCCCGCTTTTTAGTTTACCATTCTTCCTCTCGAACAGTAGTTACGTAATCCCTAAAATCTTGAATGAGAGGTTGTATGTCTATCTTAGCCTCCTCAAATAGTTCTACGGTTTCTATAGAAGATTCTTCTCCTAAACCGCCCCAACCTTTCATGGCCATTCTCAATTGATCCACAGTAATACGTGCACGATTGTCTTTAGCTTCGATAGTAATGGTGAGTCTTATGTAGGGAGTAGCCCGTGCTTCTGCGAGAACATTGTAAGCAAAAGCAGCAATCTTAAAGGACTTTCCTGTGGCTTTTACGTATCCTTTACCAGCAATCGTGCCTGCTTCTTTGTCTTCGTATTCGATTACCGCTTTAGACTCCGTGAAAGTTCGCACCATCCATATCCTTGCGTCTCGGTAGATTTCGTCTTTTGATTTGCCTTCAACTTCTATCGTTTCCTGTATGATTCGCTCTTCTGGGGGGAGAATGTTAGCCGTAGTAGCACAAGCAGACATCATGATAATCACTCCGATAGCTCCCGCTATACCTAGCAAGGGAGCTATACAGTAGGCTATCCATCGTTTCATGTCATCCTCCTTAGTTTGCTTTCTTCTTTCTACGTCTAAGGTCTTCGACAAAACCTCCGCCTAAGATACCGGCAGGGAGAGCAAAAAGCCCGACACCTAAAATCGCTATTATAGCTCCGAAAATCTTACCTAAAAACGTGATGGGATAAATATCTCCGTAACCTACCGTAGTAAGCGTCGCCACACTCCACCACAGGGCATGAGGGATAGAGCGAAACACATCAGGCTGGACGGCGTTCTCGACATAATACATCAGCGAAGCAGAAATCACAAGAAGAATTATCGTTACAGTCAAAGTCATAACCAGCTCAGCCAACTTCGCCTTCAGAACTCGCCCCAAGGTTTTTAGTGCCTCTGAATACCTTCCAGCCTTTAAGACCCTGAACATACGAATTACCCGAAGAAATCTAATCATGCGCAAGTCAATAGGAATGACGAATGGTAAATAGAAAGGAAGAATGGCAAACAAATCTACAAGCCCCATAAAGGAAACAATAAATCTGAGACGACCAAGCACGGGTCCCAACTTACCATAACGTCTGTCTACCGTGCATGACCAAACTCTAAAAACATACTCAACTGTAAAAATCATCACGGAGATAACTTCAAACCACCTGAAGAAAACCGCCCAATGGGATAGCTCAGGCAAGCTCTGAAGGATTATCGCTAATACATTAGCAAAGCAATAATTAGACTGACAATAAAGATGTCGAAGGTTCTACTGAGCTTATTTCCTTTAGCAGCAGGTTCCAGAATCTCATGAAGTCGTCTCCGGAAATTTTCGACAGAACCTAGTTTACCCTTCCCTTTTTGTTTCTCCATTAGCACTTCCGTTTAAGGTTTAGGCATAGCCCTCTCTGGGCTTAAGTCTTTAGAGTTGCAAAGCGGACACCGCTTAGCTCCGAATAACAAAACCCAGAGGTAAACGAAAAGAAACCAAAATCCGCCCGTAATGATAGATAGAAAGATGTGAAGCCCGTGCCGAATGTTTCGCTTAGGCTCTACGAGTTGCTTGCAGTTAGGACAATACTTCATGCTGTTCTCCTTTGTCAGCCCTCTTAATTTCGTTTCCCCTTTAGCGCACGCGGATGAGCTTTCTTGTAGCCGTATGGTTCCCTGCCTCCATCCTGATGAAGTAGACGCCAGTGGCCACAGCTCGGCCAAGATCATCTCGACCATCCCAGGTTATAGCATAATAACCCGAGGCCTTGATACCAGAGCTCAGGGTCTTCACTGGCCTGCCCGAGACATCGTAGACCTTCAGGTTGACCAGGCCTGAATGGGCAAGCGAATAGTAAATATCGGTGGAAAGCTTGAAGGGGTTG
>NJBO01000016.1 GCA_005223075.1 candidate division TA06 bacterium B3_TA06
CGGCCTTGAGTCACAGCCTATTTACTCGTGCTTTAGAGTCAAATAAAAATTGTAGTACGGTTGCTGTGTTGTAATTTTGAAACTAAACCGCTTGAATCGCACAAAAGAAGCCAGCCTTAAGCGCGTAAGGTACAAAAATTCATAGCTCCATCATTTTCACTTGTCAAGACTGCAAAAAAAATTAAGCAGCTCTTCGGTAACTTTTTAAAAGCCCGCCAAGAAAGCCTCTTCTTACAACATTCCCGACCCTTCCGCCATCCGCACTGTCACCACCAACTCCTCATCGACCAGAGGCCTTGATCGGTTCCCAAACCTTAACGCGGTGGTAATGCACTCCATAGGTCTAAGTGATCGGACCCTTAAAGAGCTCAGTGAATTTCCTGATCTAGGGCTCATCTCCCTTTCCTGTCCGCCTACTCCATCGGTTCCCTTTTCCCGGACTATCGAGGTAACCAATGAGGGTCTTGTTCACCTTAAGAATCTTCCCCGGCTCAAGGTGCTTTCCCTGGATGACACCAGGATATCCAGTGCAGGGCTTATCCACCTCAGGGATGTCGAGAGTCTCAGGTTCTTATCCTTGCGAAACAATATATGTGACGATTATCTGGAGCATTTGGCGGCTCTGCCAAATCTTAAGGTTCTTTACCTGGATCATTCTTATGTTACCGACACTGGCCTGGTAAAGCTTGCCCCGCTTACCGGACTCAAGGTCCTGGGGCTGTCACATACCAGGGTAAGTGATTCGGGCCTTGCGATCATTAAAGGATTTGTGAATCTGCGTTGGCTCCTATTGTCCGAAACCCAGATAACCGAGGACGGGCTTTCCAATCTTTCCGGTCTATCCGAATTGCGCTGGCTGGATATCTCCAACAACTTTCTCACCGATAAAGGGCTTGCATACATTAAAGGGCTTGGAAAGATGATATGGATTAACCTTTCCGGCAACCGCATCAGCGATGCGGCCCTTGACAACCTAAAGGGTATGAAGCACCTTCGCTGGATATGGCTCAGGAGTACTCAGATTACTGACCAGGGTTTGGTCATCCTGTCTGAATTCAGAAACCTGCATGGGCTCGATCTGCGCAACTGCCGCCGCATCACCGACGCCGGCTTGCGTCACCTCGCGAAGTTAAAGAACCTGCGCTGGCTGTATATTGACGGGACCGACATCACCGACGCCGGCCTGCGTCATCTAAAGCGTTGCAAAAATTTGCGTATGGTTCGATTGTATGACACACGGGTATCAAAGAAAGGGATTGAAAGCCTCCGCAAAGCCCTACCCCACTGTGAGGTGATTGCCGAACCGTGGTGATAGGTTGGTTTGGGCTATACCCTGGGCAAGGGCAACATCACCGTATCCGACGAGGGCGAGCCGCGTGTCCGCTTTGAGCTCGCTGACGGCTCCGAAGGCATCGAGGTCTGCCTGACCGATGAAGCCAAGGCGCGAATAGCTACCGCCCACGACTGGCACGGCGCGGACAGGCTGGGACGCCAGATGCTTACCGACCCTGAGGAAGAACTCTTTATAGTTAACCACGCCGTAGCTGCAACAGGTAACCCTTAATATCCTCCCAACATGGAGCTTGCACTATCTTAAGGAGTAAGCCAATGTAGCCTATTTTTGGTGTGGGATTTACGAGGGGGCTAACTTCCACATCTCTTGAGTTATATCTTATCGGGGTCCCAGCGGCGTTGTGAAGCAACGGCGTGGGGTGATTATTTCATCTTCTCCCGGCTGTAGGCTATAATCTCGGCGTAGCGGCAACTCCGCGTTGCCGTTTTATAATCCTTGACTAGAAAGCCCGCTCGCTTAGAATCGGGGATGCATAAAGAACTCTCGCACGAGGAGACGCTTGCGTTCCTTGCTCGCTTTCACGGACACATCGGGCCTTATCTGGTGCTTGGCTACCGGGCTGGGGTTATTGCTAATCGTATTCTGGGTGAAGACCCGTTCTGCAAGCGTGCCCATACCATGACCGGATTTAAGCCCCCGATCTCCTGCTTTACCGACGGTGTTCAGCTTGGCTCGTGCTGCACCATTGGCAAGGGCAACATCACCGTATCCGACGAGGGCGAGCCGCGTGTTCGCTTCGAGTTAAGGGATGGTTCCAGGTCTCTCGAAATCTCTCTGAGTGATGAAGCCAAGGCGCGGATAGCTGCTGCCCACGACTGGGACGAAGCCGATCGGCTGGGCCGCCATATGCTTGACGACCCTGAGGAAAAACTCTTCATAGTTACCCACCATACGCCCAGCGGGTAACCCTTCCTCTCCTCCCGGCATGGTGGCTGGCACTGTCTTGGGGGCAGGATAGCTTCGGTACGGGATGCACGGGGGGACTTCTAAATCCTTGGATTGCATCTTATCATCGTAATACCGTTCCAGATTCCCCTTACGCTGCGTTCGATGGATCTATCTACTCAAGGCTTGACAGCTCAACAGTTCGGCCCACGCCGATCTTTAAGAATCTATCCTTGTAGTGCTGTGCAAACAGCTCTATCGCTCGGTCGCCTGAGCAATGGCAGGGCGCGGCATAGCGCACACCTAGTTCCTTGAACTGAGAGATGATTTTCTTAAGTTGAGCATCGCTGTGGCCTAAAAGATGGAACCCGCCCATCACCAGCAACACCTCCTCATCTGTAAGCTCTTTTGCCTTTTCGACGATCTTTACCACGCCGGGATGCGCGCAGCCGGTGATCGCTATCAAACCTCTATCTGTGGGTATTACAAGGGACTGTTCCTTTATCATGATTCCCATCTCGCCGGTGGAGAGGGCGTGCTCAGAGATCCTTGCCGGTCCAGCTACTTCAACGACTTCTGCACCGTGTCCTTTTGCCTCGTTCTTGATACTCGGGGGGAAAGACCTCAGAACGTAAACAGTAACGTTGGGGTTTGCGGAAAGGAAGCTTGCCAGCCCGCCTACATGGTCCCCGTGCTCGTGGGAAAGCACAACCATGTCCACTTGCTTGGGATCGATCTCCAGCTTTTTCACGTTGGACATAAGTATCTCGCCGTCGCCGCCTGTATCGAAGAGGATCGTTTTATCCAATCCTTCGATCACACAGGCAAACCCCCAGGCCGGCTCAAGACCTTCCTTCCATAACCGATTGTCGTAGACGACGGTTATCTTGAGGCCCTCGATACCTGTCGTCTCGATCTCCTCATCCATGACTTGCTCCTTTTTGTTTGCACGGCAACCGGCGATCAACGCCGTTGCTAAGATCGCTAAGATAGTCCTTTTCACCTTTTCCTCCTCCTTGCTACGGAAGCCAAAAAGGATCCTCTAAAGCTTGGCCAGACGCATCTCGAAGTCTCGAACCTTCCAGGTCTTGCGGATTTTTTCGACGGTGTGGCCCTCGGCCTCAAGCTTCTCCGCGTGGGTTTCCATCCCGCCCGGGAACTTGGGATTGAGTTCACCCTTGGACTTGAGCACCCGCCAGTACGGGGCGATCTTCTTGCGGCCCGCCGCTCGATCCTCCTCTGCGGCTTTAGCCACTATATTCAGGAAGATGCCGGTGGTCATGGGGCAGGCACTGTCCGTGCCGAAATCCTCGCACAGTTTGTCCATGATCTGCGCTACCGTGGCCAGTTTGCCCTTTGGTATCTTGCGCACGATCCCGTCGATTATCATGGGTGTGGCAATGATCATCTTGCCCTGCCCGAACCTGGGCTGCATCTTCGGCGGGACATCAACCACCTTCGGCTCAGCCGGCTTTTCCATCTTATCCCGCCAGGATTTCTTGGACTTCCAGGTGATCTTGGATTTGGACTTCATGCTCTCTACCTCCTTTGATCGGCTTATACTATACAAAACGAACAAGCTGTCAATGATTCTCTCCTCGGCGTTATCTAACAACGACATCTCTACCCCCTCCCTTGAGTGGAGGGGGTAGGGGGAGGGTGATTGGGCTCACCTCCTCCTTAATCCTCCCCCATCAAGGGGGAGGATTTTTACCACCACACCGTCCCTGCGGGACGACGAGGAGACCTCGAATAAAGGGAAAAATCAATAAACGCAGTAGCGCCCTCTATTTTTTATTTCGGTTTTCACGGCGCAGGGGCGCATCGCCGGAGGTGTTAAGTATCTCCGCAACCACCTCGTCGAACTCCCTGGCCTTGCCCTTCTTTAACGCGGCTTCGAACTCCTCGGCGGGCAGCTTGGATTTCAGCTCGGCAAGCAGGTTATCTGCTTTATCCCTGGTGTCTTTTTCTGCGCCAGGGTTCTCAATCACCACCGCGAGAAGTTCCAGCGCCCTATGGGGTTCATCCTTTTGGGCAAGCAGTTGTGCTGTTTCAACTAAAATGTCTGCTTCTGCCATCACGCGTTTTATTTTGGTTGCTAACTCTAAGGCATCCCGGAAGTAGCTGTCCGCTTCTTCATATTTGCCAAGAGCGCAGGCAACCCTGCCCAGGCCCTTCAGGGAGGAAGATTTCCCCCATGGATTGTCCATTCCCTTAGAAATTTCCAGACCCTCCTGATGCAACCTTCTTGCTTGCACCCAGGCTCCAAGAGCAAAGGCCACATCGCCCATGTGGTTCAAGCAGAAGACCACACCTTCCCGGTCGCCGACTTCCCTGGAGATATCAAGCGCTTCTGAAAGGAGCCCTCGCGCTCTTTCGTACTCCTTCTTGTAGAGCGCAGCCTCGCTCATGTTTCCAAGAACGATATCCATCCCCCAGCGGTGCCCCAGCTCTTTGTAAATGGCAAGGCTTTCGGCATAGCAGCGGTTCGCCTCGTCATGGGACCCCATCGCCAGAAGGGCGTTTCCCATGTTGTTGAGGGTCCTTGCCAGACCTCGGTAATTGCTCATCTTCCTGTGCACTTGTAGGCTTTCTTCACTCTTTGCCCTTGCTTCTTCATACTCCCCCTGATTTATGGCAATACTGGCCAGGCCTGAGAGGGCATTGCCTATCTCAACCTCGTCGTCGATCTCGCGGCTCAGGACAAGGCTTTCGGCAATGAACTCGCGTGATTTATCGTACTCGCCAAGACGGTGACAGATGGTTCCCAGGGCGTTAAGAACAAAGATGATCTCCTTTTTTGCATCGAGCTTGCAGAAGACAGGAAGAGTTCTTTCAAGAAGCGACTTGCCCTCCTGGTAGTCTCCCAGTCGATAGGTGAACGCTGCTTTGAAGGCTCCGACTTTTGCAGGCACCAGACCTTCGCTTCCCTCGAGCTCTGCCGCCGCCCAGGAAAAGAGATCCTTGCCTTCCGCGAAACGCCCTTGATGTTCGTAGAACAAAGAGAGGCTCTCAAGATACTTGGCGATCGTCACGAGGTCCTTTTTCCCCACCGCCCAGCGGAATCCTGCCCTGACGTTCTCCAGCTCTTCCCTGATCTCCTCTAAGGCTTGCTTTTGCCTTGCGCCCGTAAGCTCGTGCTCTCTTTGATGCAGGGCCTCCCCCTGGTAGGCGGCGTGGAGGTCTTTTGTCCTTCTATAAACCTCTTCATCCTCAGACAATTTCTCCTCTGCATACCTGCGTAGAACCTCGAGCATTTGGTAACGACCGAAGAGATCTTTTGTAATGAGCGACTTGTCTATCAGAAGCGAGAGCAGGGGCAGCGAGGCGCCTGCAATCCGCTCTGCCGCTTGGCGGGAGAAACCAGCTCTGAATACCGAGAGCCTGCGGAACGCTTCTTTCTCCTTCTCGTTCAGGAGCTTCCATGAGTAGTCGAAAACGAGCTTCAGGCTTCGGTGGCGCTCCGGCACGTCGCGAAGAGAGGTTGAAAGGAAGTCGTAGCCTCGCTCGATCTCCTCGGCTATTTCGGCCAGGGAGAGTGAACGCACCCATGAGGATGCGAGCTCTATCCCCAGTGGTATGCCTTCCACCAGTCTCGAGATTCGGGCCAGGAAGGGTCTGTCCTTTTCTCCTATCACCAGTCCTGGATCGAGGCGCCGGGCGTTCTGGGTAAAAAGCTGCACCGCGCTGTAGCTTTCGATGTCCGGGGCGGCTTCCTGGGATGGGAAATCCATCCCAGCGAGCTCCAGTATGGCTTCCCCTTGAAGGGCGAGCCTCTCCCGTGAGGTAACCAGCAACCTGAGCTTGGGAGCCTGTTGAAGCATCTCGGATAGTATTCCCGCGTCCTTGACCAGGTGTTCGAAGCTGTCCAAAAGGATGAGCGTCTCCTTCTCCCCGAGGAAGGCAAAAAGCTGGCTCTTAGGCTCCTGGCTGCCGTAGAATGAGAACTCAAATGAGTCGGCTATAGCCGGAATAAGAAGGTCTGCGGACCGGAGTGAGGCAAGCGCAACGAAGCGCACCCCGTCAGGGAAACGATCCAGGATCTCGGCAGCCGACTGGACAGCGAGGCGCGTCTTGCCGATCCCACCCGGGCCGAATATGGTTACCAGACGATTCTCCTCCAAGAGTCTCTTTGCCTCCTCTATCTCTTCCTCGCGCCCCACAAAGTTGGTGAGAGCGAGGGGAAGGTTATGTTCTACATATTCCCTCTTAACCCCGACCTTCTCTGCAAGAGGGGTCTCGGAGAAGTCCTCTCTAAGCAGCCATTTATTGTCTTCCCTCTTTAATACACCCCGGTTTATGAGGTAGGTAAGCCCCTTGCGGAGGAAGGCGGGGAGGCCCCTTGTCTGGCTGTGAAGCCAGCGGGTGAACTCAGATGGCGGTTCCCAACCCAGGGGGCTGCGCAGCCATACTTGAACTCCCTTCTGGGATAAAGGCTCAAGCTCCAACGTCTCCCAGAGATGGGTCTGAATAAACAGTCTGCGGGAGCTCTCGGAGCCCACGGTGTAGGAGAAAGCGACGATTGGTACCTCGCTTGAGGCGAGGAATCCACGCAGAAGCTGTAGGGTTGCTCCATCAAGCTCAGCGATGTTGTCAATCGCAAAGAGAAGTCTGGTTGTCCTCTTCTTACTTAAGAAATCCTCTAAGGCCTGCGTCAGTTTTTCTTTGGCTAACGACGTCAAGGGGCTCTCTTCGAATGCCTGCAGCGCCTGGGCAAGTGCAAATCCCGGCCTGAGTTTGGTGGCCGGATTGCCCTCGAGCCGGATAACCTCGTAGGCCTGCAGACCTGCAGCCATTGCAATCTCGGCAAGAAATCTTGATCTTCCCGAACCCCGGGGCCCGGTAACCGCAAGCACCCCTCTCTTCTTCTCTTCCAGCTGCTTGAGAAAATCCTGCACCTGCTGCAGCGCCTCGTCCCGTTCAACCAGGCGGGAGGCTTCATCAAAGGGCAGATGGATACCCCTTGCAGGGCTCTGCGCCACCACCTGTCCGCGTCCAGCGCGCTTGGCTTCATAAAGTCTGAGATCGGCCTCCTGAAAGAGCTCCTCTGCGCTGCGGCCGTCTTCGGGAAGACTGACCACCCCGATGCTCACCGAGATTGACAGCGGCGGGTTGCCCTTGAAGGGTTCAGAACCGGTTACCTCCAGAAGCCTGTCGGCAAGGGTAAGGGCCTGATCCTTGGTGGTGTCGGGCGAGATGAGCAGGAACTCGTCTCCTCCGTAGCGGAAGAGGATGTCACTATCCCTTATGGTGGATCGCGCACGCTCTGCAAACTCGGCCAGCACCTCGTCGCCCCGCGAGTGGCCGAAGCCGTCGTTTATGCTCTTGAAATGGTCTATATCCATAAAGAGAAGGGAGAGGGACCTGGCTTCTTCCGCAGCGCGCTCGGCTTCCTCTCTAAGCCTCGCCTTGAACTCCTCTTTTGAGTAGGCACCGGTGAGGTGATCTCTCGTCATCGATTGTGAATTCATCTCGTGGATCTCTCCTATCGGTTGTTCTACATCCCAGCAAACTATACCCTCGACGCAGTAAATGTCAAGGTTAAAAATCCTCCCTTTCTGCTTCGCAGAAAGGATCGGAGTAGAAAATCAGTAGGGGCCGATGAGGTTGTTATTCGGAGCCTGCTGGCTCAGGGGTTCTGGATGCAATCACCCCCTGAAGCTCGGCAACCACACCGGCTGTGTTAAATGCTGAAACGTTGCCGACCACCGCTATGATGTAGTTCTTGTCCGGACAATACAGGGCAATTGCCTGAAAACCGAAAATCTGGCCCTCATGCCCCCATAGTTCCTCTCCTCCGATCTCATGTCGAAAAAGCCCCAGGCCGTAACCGGTCAAGAGAGGTGCGCGAGGATCACGGAGATCGCAAAAATCCGTCATCTGATGAAGGGTCTTGGCGGACAAGATAGCACCGCCAAAGAGGGAATCCAGAAACCTGCCGATGTCCTCGGCGGTTGAGACCATTGCACCGCAAGTATACACCAGACTTGAGTAGGATGTGTTGTCGGGCTTGTGCTTATGGATCCCGGGAAGGGGAACCAGGTCCCTGTCGAAACCGGTTATACGGTTGGGAGCGGGTTCATGGGGAGGAAAAAAACTATGCTCAAGCCCAAGAGGTGCAAAGATTCGTTCCCGATAGAGCTCGTGCATAGCCTTGCCGGTTACCTGTTCGACGATCACACCCAGCAGTATATAATTCATGTTGGAATAAGATTCATCTGTTCCCGGATCGAACAGGGGTTTCTTTCTGGCTACAACCTCGATAAGTTCTTTAGGGTTCCACATCATGCGGGGATTTATTGCCGCTCTTCCTGCAACAGGAAAACTCCTCATGATATCCGGGATGCCGCTGGTATGATTCAACAGCTGACGAACGGTGATCCGCTCAGCGTTGGGGAAGTCGGGAAACCACTTTGAGAGGTTATCTTTCAGATCTAGTTTACCTTCATCAACAAGCTTCAGAACCACAGCGGCGGTAAACATCTTGGTTACACTGGCTACTCCGAGGATGTGATCCTTCCGCATCAAAGCCGTTCTCTTGAAGTCAACCGTTCCGCTGACCCCGAACCAGGTTTTGTTATCCGGAGTGCGAACATATGCCTGCAATCCAGGCATTTTGAGATTGTTCACTGCTTCGTCGAGTACACTCTGAAGCCTAGCCGCTGTCTGGCTATCCATGCTGCCCCAACCCTCAAGATCGCGATCGGCCGGCGGCAGGAAAACTTCGAAATATGGAGCCCGCGCACGCCTCACTGAAAAGATTACAATCAAAGCCACCACGATCACCAAAAGGATACATGGCAGCAATACATGCAATCTAAGCATGCTCCAACTTTTCGTTCTCCTCATTCAAACAGCGATCAGGTTATGGCTTCCACAAGAAACGGTCGAAGTCTATCTTGCCCTGCTCGTCAAGGGTGATGCCCTCCGCTTTCAGCAACTGCTTCTGGATTCTGTACCCCTCTCCGGTGAGTGAGATGGTGCCTTTGGAGTTTATCACCCTGTGCCAGGACAGGCCCTCCTTTTCTGACATGGAATGAAGGACCCTGACCACCTGTCTTGCTCCCCGGTAGTTGCCGGCCATCATGGCAATCTGCCCGTATGTTGCCACCTTGCCCTTGGGGATGCGCTTGATCGCCTCAACCACCCGTTCGGTAAAAGTTTTCTCACTCATTGTACTACCTCTTCTGGATTATTAATCTCTTTCCTTTGCATGAAGGACCAACGAATGTCATTATCATTGAACAAGACGAGGCAGGCACCGCCTTCTGTTTTCCTTTTAATATATACTGTGTCTGTGAATAAAATCGGTGCAACGTCGCCGACTTCAGTAAGAGCATAAAAGTTCTTCGGACGCAAAAAATATTCGGCCGCCTTCCGGTCGTATAGGACGAGGATTGATACAGCGCTTAATCTGCCGTTTTTCTCCAACACCTCCTCTGCTCTGCGTATACTCCATTCCTTTATTTCTTCCTCGGATAGTGGATGATCAACGTAATAGATTTCGGCAACCAAATCAGGCATGAAAAGGGGTAGTTTCACAATTCCAACCCTTTGAAAGGGACTTAGCAGATTACACGAGATAAGAGCAATCGTTAAGAAAACCAGATACGCTTTAAGGGCAGTGATTTTCCCGGCTACCATCCCTGTTGGGATGCGTTTGATGGCCTCAACCACTCTTTCTGTAAACGTATTCTCGCTCACGGCACCTCCTTACTTCTTTACAGGTTTGCGTTTAATGAGGAGCAACTGTTTAACGTCCTTTAGTGTCTGTTTTGAGGCCACCTTGATGAACAGCCACCGTCCGTCGTGATAGGCTTTGGCTTCTTTGATCATTTGTAAGGTAGACTTGCTGAGATTCGCTCCTAGAGCCTTTTCTGTCTGAGGAGGGTTGAGCACAACCTGGGCAATAAAACAACCTTTTGCCGGGAAAAGCGAGGTAAGCGCCTTGCCTGACTTACGATAACGTCGGGTCCAGCCGTACTTCTTGCCGTAAAAGAGAAACTCGCCTGCTATCTGGTAGTTTTCCTCGATGAACTGAACTAACTCATCCCACAAAGGCTTCGCCGGACCAAGCGCTGTCGAGATTTCATCGGCTGTTGGTTCATGCTCATTCTCTGTGAATACTCCTACAGCCATTACTCCTCCATTCATTCAACGTTCCTTGATAAGATGAATATCCTCCGGTTCCAGAGCGTAAAGCTCCGGATCGACCTTTTCCGCCAGTCTGCAGCCTTCGTGAAGATAAAACCCCACCGCAGACTCGGAGGGAACGGACGACACATAAAGGTATCTGGCACCTCGCTTCTTGGCCAGCTGCTCCGCTTCAGCCATCAACCTGGTGGCGATGCCTTGTTTACGGTAAGCTCTGCTCACATGTAGATAGACTAGCTGCAACATATCCAGGTTGTCTCCTCTGAATTTATGGCCAAGCACGGCAAATCCTGCCAGCCGGTCGCCGTCCAGCGCGCCCAGGAACACGCCTCCACGATCCACCTCAAATGCGGTCTTGTCCATCACCTTTTTGAAGTGTTCGGGGCTCCAGCCAGGGGCATCCCAGTGAACCGACATCGATTTTAGCTTCCCACCTTCATACTTGTATCCCCTTCTCACTATCTCAGAGCGATCTATCTCCTCGATCTTACCTACGTCTTTCCTGGTTAAACGCTCTATCCTCATTCTGTTTCTTTTCCTCTATAATCCTTCAGGCCATACGCACCCTCGGCCGCCAACTTAACCTCGGTATTCTAGAGAACTTCATGGCGTTGTCAATATAAGTTCCCCTTTTCCGCTACGTAATTACGTGTCGGGGTGAGGCTATCTCCCTGAAGTGGCCGAGCCTGGTGGCGAAGATGAGGGCGGCAACCACCACCACACTGCCGCCTGCAAGAAGGGTCAAAGGCGCGCCTATTCGGTCTGCCAGCCAGCCCATCAAGAGGTTACCGAACGGCAGCACCCCCAGAAGCGACATGGTGTATAAGCTCATGACCCTGCCGCGCTTGTCCTCGTCCACGATGTTCTGCACTAGGGTGTTGGCTGAGGCGAACTGTACCATCTGACCAAAACCCGCCAGGGCCATTAATCCTATGCTGAGATAGACGTTGCGTGAGAACGAGGAGGCGGCGATGGCCGCGCCGAAGATCGCAGAAGCGATGGGTATAACCTTCCACAGCCCAACGAAGCTCTTTCGCGTGCCGATGATTAAAGCCCCGATCACCGCCCCCACGCCCACCGCTCCCATCAGATAGCCGAAGGTGCGCGAGTCACCAGCGAGCACGTCCTTTGCCACCACCGGCATGAGATTGAGATAGGGTAGGCCCATCAAGGCGATGACCGAGATCAAGACAAGGATGGAGCGGATCGAGCCGGTGCCGTAAGCGTATCTGACCCCTTCCTTGAGGTCCTGCACCGGGTGGGAGTCCTTCCGGCGGTTCTCCATGGGCGCAAGTCTCATGAGTAGAAGACAGCAGATGATGACCAGGTAGGCGGCGGAGTTTGTTAAAAAGCAAATCCCTTCGCCTGCGAACGCCACCACCAGCCCGGCCAGGGAGGGGCCGATGAGCCTTGCGATGTTGAAGATGGCCGAGTTCAAGGCGATGGCGTTGCCCACGTTCTCCCGCTGCTCCACCATCTGCACTATAAACGCCTGCCTGGCAGGGATATCGAAGGCACGGATAAGCCCGTAAAAGAGGCTTAAGGCGATAATGTGCCAGAGCTGGATGACGTCTGTAAGGGTGAGCACGGCAAGCACAAGCGCCTGCAGTGATGCAAGGATCTGGGAGGTAAGTATCACCCGGTGGCGGCTTACGCGATCGATGAGTACTCCGGCAAAGGGGGAGATGAAGAAGTTGGGGATCATGGTGGTGAAGCCCACCACACCAAGGATGAGGGGTGAGTTGGTGATCCGGTAGACCAGCCAGCCTAAGGCCACCCGCTGCATCCAGTAGCCGATAAGCGATACCGTGTGCCCACCAAAGTAGAGCCTGAAGTTGCGATAGCCAAACGCACGGGTGAGAAGCTTGAGACCGTCCCTGCGCTTGGTGATGAAGTTCTTCACGTTGGCGACTGACCTGTCTTTTCGGGATACTCTGCGGACATTAAAGGACAGTGTATGGGCTAGAGGTGGATTGTCAATAATATAATGCTCCCTTTCACCCGGAGGGTGAAAGGATCGCAGAACAAGATCCTCCTTTTTCGGCCTTTGGCCGAAAAAGATCGGAGGGATAAAAGGTAGGCTGGCTTTTCGCCAGTCCATTAATTATTATCGGAGTGGAATTATGCTAAGCGAACCTGAGGGTCTCGGCCACGTGTTATTTGCCGAAGAAGCGTTTGATCCTTCTGGAAACCCCATTTACGATGTATCTCAGGGTAATATCTCCCCTTCTCTTGAAGATGCGGTTCATCAGTTTCGCCTTAAAGCTCCGAACCACGCCGAAACACGCGAACCAGGTCTTGATGCGCACGATCTCTTTTATGTCTATGAGCTTGTAGTAGCGCCTGATTATCTGACTACGGGTTTTGAACCTTCGAACATGGGCAGGGTCGTCCAGGGTGGGCAGACTGAACACAATGGGTGTTCCTTCTCTGATGTTTTTAATAACGGCAAGGTCGTCAGCCACATGTTCCAGTACTTCAAGCGCCACAATCACGTTGTAATCACAATTGTAGCAATTCGGATTCGTAGCGTCCCCAACCGTGAAGTGTAAATTTACCACGTCCTTTGCCATCTTTATGGCTTGCGGACTGAAATCGAAACCATGATAGTCCCTATAACCCTCGTCGTAAAGATAATTGGCAAACTGACCTGTTCCGCATCCGATCTCCAGTATCTTAGGTTCATCGATTCGCTTTATGAACTGCAGGATCTGTGTCCAGAGGACGTAGTAACGGGAATCTTTATAAGGGAGACGATACTCTTCGGAAGTTAAATAGATATTATCATAATAGCTTGAGGTTTTTAACTCCCCCATATTTTAAGAATAGGCCATATATCTAGGATGTCAATAGAACCTAGTTCGTGCGCCAAGAGATAGTTACCAGGTGGGTAGAGGGGTGTTGCAGGTATTTGAGAAAGCGGGGATCTCCTTTAGACTTACAAAAAGAGAACTAAGAAAGGAGATCCACCGCTTATGCAAGTATCTTACCAGAGGTTACACAAAATGAACCCCATAGAGGCAAGACGTATGATTATAGAGACTTACCCGAGATGTGCAAGCATCTCGGCAACGGCAAGAGAGATAGGGACATCCAGACAGGTAGTACGTAAGTGGATTCGCAGATACGAGGAGGAGGGAGAGAAAGGACTACGGGATCGTTCCCGCCGTCCTCACATCTCGCCTCGCAAAACGTCCTATCACCCCAAGCGGTTGCGAAGCAACCGCTTGGGGACCCCGATCTTTTCTCCAAAGGAGAAAAGGAGGGGGCAAACGCTTCTACCCTGCCCACTGGGCATGGGAAGTAAAGGAGCCGTTCTTTCACCCCACACGAACTGAAGTTCGTGCGGGGACCCCGATCTTTTGTCCCGAAGGGGCAAAAGGAGGGTTAAAGACGGACTCAGGCGAGGAGCAGCGTGCCCCTTGGGGCAAGAAGTTGCCCCATAGGGTATTTGGTGGCAAGAGTCCCAGAACGCTGGAGAGACTCCAAGAGACTCTCTATCAGCCCTGGAACGCTCAGTTGGCAAGGATACCTCTAGGTCGTAAGGGTTACAACGGCAGGGTGGAACGCAGTCACCTTACCGATGATCAGGAGTTCTATCTGCCCTGTATACTCAGCTGGAAGGATACTGACGATCTCTTGAGATCAGCTCAAACGTGGCAGTATGTCTATAATATCAAAAGGCCTCACTTCGGTAAAGGTATGGGTGGACTGTCTCCTCTTGCACCCTTGAGGGGCATAAACCAAACTCCAATCTCTTGGTTACAATCGCCTTGATGATAACTTCTGCTTCTTCCCTGTCGTCCTACTCGATGATCTCAACCCCCTTTTACCTGGTAACGATGTATTGACCATGGACAACCCTTCCGTTTGGGGGCATTAGCTTGACACATCGCACGAGGTGTTTAGTATTAGGGGCTGTGCTTCGGAGATAAAGGAGACTCTTTGGATCTGTAAGTTGCTTGCTTTTGAAAGTCAACGCATCGATCTTTAATCCTTGAACCACACGGAGGTGGATTTGAAAGATTTTTTTGCATCTATTGCAACAGCCTGGCCTGCGATCCGCGACTGGCTGCTTTCTACCGGAATCCAGATCGGCATAACGCTGGTAATAGCCGTGTTACTCACCTGGCTTATAGGGTTCCTTATCAAGCGTGCTCTGCGCAGGACGGAGGCGGCCGAGACGCCGGAGGCCATCGACCGGGCCAAGCGCCTGAAGACCGTCCTCGGCGCGCTGAGATTACTGGCTGGGGTGGTAATCTGGGTTATTGCGGGTATCACTATCCTGGGTCAGCTCAAGATATCCATCGGCCCGATACTTGCCGGGCTTGGTGTTATAGGCGTGGCCGTGGGCTTCGGCGCCCAGAGCCTGGTCAAGGATTTCCTGGCCGGTATCTTCTTGATAGTCGAGAACCAACTCAGGGTCGGCGATATCGTGCGCATCGGCGACGCAATGGGTGTGGTTGAGACCCTGAGCCTGCGAATAACCCAGGTGCGCGGCCTTAACGGTCACCTTTTTACCATCCCCAACGGCGAGATCAAGATGGTGGAGAACATGACCATGAAGTGGGCAAGGGCGATAGTCAAGGTTGGCGTGGCCTACCGCTCCCAGATAGAGCGGGTGATCGAGGCGCTGGGGAAGGCGGCGGCGGACATCAAGGCTGACGAGGCCTTCGGCTCCTATGTGCTGGAGACACCCCAGATCAAGGCGATAGATGACTTTGCCGCCTCTTCGATAGACGTGGCGTTGTGGATCAAGACCCAGCCTGCCAAGCAGTGGGATATAGGCCGCATGGCACGCCGCTACATCAAGAAACGCTTTGACGAGGCCGGTATCGAGATACCCTTCCCGCAGGTCACCTTAAGCATCGGCCCCAATGAGGCAGAACTTCTGGCAGTGTTCGGACAAGAAAGAAGATCGGCTCCCACCCCGCCACAAGGGTAGGATGTTGACATTTAAAGATCCTTAAGGAGGAAAGATGCGTAAGCTTACAATTTCATTGTTACTTATGGTTGCTGTTGTCTCGGCCCAGGAGATATACGGTGAGTGGATCGCCCAGCGCACAGGTGAGATCCTTAAGCTTTCAGAGGACGGAAGCTACATGTGGGGTTCAAGCGTGGGAAACTTCTGGATCGAGGAGGGGTCGATTCTGTTCCGGGACGCAGCTACCGACGATATCGCAAGCTACGCCCTGGGATTTGGCGGCGACGTGATGCAGTTCACCGATTACTGGATGGGTGCGAGGACGCTGTTTGTTCGCAAGGGTTCGCCTGCCGAGAACCTTCCTCCCACGATCCTCGAGGACGTGGAGTCGGTCTCGCCGCCGCTTTTAGCGGAAAAGGACGGGGTTTGGCTGCGAGAGCAGGATACCGAGCTGGCCTTCGAGGTGCTACATTTTATCATCGGTGAGGCCCTATCTAAAGAGGAAGGCAGCCAGCTTGTGGATGCGTGGATAGCCGAGTTTAAGGCCGCGCCTGCCGAGTTCAAGGCCCGGATAGGTTCATTCGCCGCCGCACGCGACGAGCTTTACCGCACCCCCGCCCCATGGGAGGTCGGCAAGCTGCGCCGCAGGCTCCTTTCAGAGATTTACAAGGAATCCAAGGATCTGCCCACAGGCGAACAGTCAGCCTTCATCCGGGCGGTATATCGGCATCTGGAGGTCCTTGCGTTCAACGAGAAAGAGACTCCTGCTCTCACCGACCGCGACCTTGAGGTCTATCTTGATTACGTAACCTTCCTTATCACCCTTTCAACCGGCAAGCCGACGGCGTGGCCCCAGGCACAGCGTGACTCGGTAGCGAGCCGGATCGTCTCCGAATTCCCGACCTACCCGCTTGCAAAGAGGGAGTTCCTTTGCTCTGCTCAGGTGCTGCTTGGCTACTTCGGCTACGCATGGGACGAGGCTGATGCGGCTGAACGCGGCCGAATTGCAAAGGGGATGCTCGGTGACGCCGCTGCATCAGATGTAGACTACGGGATGCTCGCGCCCGGTGTCAGTGTCACCACTGCCAAGGGCAAGATGGATGATGCTACACTTGCGGCCCTGGCGAAACTCCTTGCAATGGATCACAAGGCAACGATGAAGGCCTGGGCCGAGGGTCGCAGTTGGCCATACTACTATGAGATACTCACCCCATAAGAACGCTTGTGATTCTTATGTGGTAAGGCCTTGACTATACCTTATATGCAGGATACTATGAACTCCGGGAGGATCTAAGGAAGCCTAATGCGTGGGCGTTCAGTAGCCCTTTGGAGGGTATGAGCGGTGCTCTTAGCCTTGCTTCTTGCCTTGAGCCTCTCCGCAGCACAGGATGCAACCTGCTGCAACGAGTTCATCGTTAAAACAGCGAATTTCGGTGCCCTAAAAGGGTTTGCCTCGGGGTATGGGATCGAGGTTGCTCCCTTTATAACCTACCCCAACCCCTCGGATGAGGTGCTGGAGCTGTTCGGAGACTACTATCTAGTCACAATACCTGGCGGAGGACGCGTCTCCGTGGATAGCTTTTACTTGCTACTTAAAAACATGCCCGGTGTCGAGGAAGTTGAGCCGAACGCAATCCTTCAAGTGGGGCCCGAATTGGAATCCGCGAGCCTAGAAGAGACGTTTAGCACCCACGATTCAACTTTCGAAGGACCATATATACCTAACGATTGGGGTTATTGGTATCAATGGAATCTCCATACCACGAGAGCAGACTGGGCATGGAACATAACGAAGGGGGATTCAAATATCGTAATCGCAATAATTGATTCCGGTGTAGATACGTCGCATGTAGACTTGAGGAATAACCTGGTTGCAGGCTACAACTTTACCGATAATAACACGGATATTCAAGATACCTACGGTCATGGTACGCGTGTGGCTGGCGTTGTTGCGGCGGAGATAGACAACTACGAAGGTATAGCCGGTATAGCCGGTGGGTGTAGGGTTATGCCTTTGAGATGCATGGATGATTCGGGTGATGTAAAACTACGCCAGGCGACAAATGCGATTCTGTACGCGGCGGACAAGGAGGCAAAGATAATTAGTATGAGTTTCTCCGGAGGGGGCAGCTCTGCAGAAAGGCGGGCAATAGATTATGCCTGGCGCAAGGATCGTTTTTTATGTGCATCTGCCGGCAATGAGAGTCAGGATACTTCAAATCTTTATCCAGCGGCCTACAAGCATGTTATGTCAGTAGGTGGTTCAAATAGGGATGATGAAAGATGGAGTGATGAAGATTGTGGTTCCAATTACGGGGAATCGGTTGATATATACGCGCCCGGAGAACATATTTGGACAACCCTGTTGGGGAGTAATTACGGAACCTGTAGAGGGACTTCTTACTCTTCCCCTGCCATTGCGGGATTGGCTGCGTTGATCTGGAGCGTGCATCCTGAATATACAAACGAAGAGGTTTGGGATGCCATAATCTCAAGTGCGGACACAATAGAGATCGATGTAGGGAAGGTATTAAGGATGAACTGCGATTTGTTCACCGCTTCCGCGCCGAGCATCCAGAAGGACACCTTATCCTTCGATTATACCGGCACCAAGCCGACGGACTACAGGCTTACCTTCTACGACGTATCCGGCCGCAAGGTATACGAAACCCATGGATCGGTCGGCGAGATGGGGCGCATTGATCGTCATCCTCCCTTACCTCACGGCGTTTACTTCTGGGAGATGCGGACCCGGTTTGGCACTGGCACAGGGAAGGTCGTCTACTTAAAATAACTATCCATGACCTTACGGCCAGGGGTCACTTTTTATTCCCGGGGGGACGGGCACGCGCTCATCGGGGTGAGAGCCGTGGTGAAATCAGCTTGGAAGAACGGACTAAAACCTCACATCGAGGATGGGTCAGGTTTTGCCTTCTGGTTTACGCATACTCTTCGGGCGGTAGTCGCGGTGGTCAATGCAAGAATCGTATGTGGCTTTGTCGATTCTGATCCAGTCGGTCTTGGCAATGCCTCGTCTTTTGTGAGTGGGACTATATGGGAATGCGCAAGCAACCTTAATCCACCGGTTCTGCTCCTGAGCAATTATACGTATCTCTTCGGCTGCTTCCGAGAAATCCTGATCCTCACTAAAGATAAGAGCCACGTCGTATTCTCGCCGATGGGCCAATCTTATAACATCCAGAGCGATTCTCACATCCACACCCTTCTCCTGACCCAATAAGAAGGTATGTTGTGTTCCATCAGGCAAAGTTACTGTTATGTTGCGATAGCGCAGGGGCCGCGAGAAGATGTAAACTCCTTGATGGCTCAGCACTCTCAGTTTTAGAGACCAGAAATTATGCCAGAAAGCGTTGTCTGAGGCCTCTGGAATCCCGGTATAGAACCTTACTCGGCTCAATTGCCAACCTTCATTTTGACAAACAAGTTTCGATAAAGCCGATACATCATAATTCGGGTAGGTATAGCCAAAGGCTTCCCGAGCCGAATGGAATAGATTTTGTCCGTCTATGAAAGCTATTGCTCGCTTTACTGAAGGTTCGTCTGGCATACTTATCCTCCAAAGAATAACCCCGCCCGGGCCTTTCGGCGTGTCGAGCGGGGAGCAATTTGTATGATTATTATAGTCAAGATTCGCTCCTTGTCAAGCCCTCCTCTGGAACATGGCCTCCCCTTAACGCCCCCAAGGTCACTAAGTAACCGCGAAAAATCACACTCAACCCTGCGAGTCGGCCCTCGGTCCGTCCGACTGCGATCTTTTACCCCTAACGGAGTACAAGTGTCCCTTCTGGGACAAAAGGAGCAATAATCAGACGTATTCTCTTATAACCCCCAGCACCTTGCCTACGATCTTGAATGGGCCGGTGATCAGATCGTATGCCGGGTTTTCGGGTTTTAAGGCGTAGGCATCGCCGTGCATCACCAGCCGCTTGACCGTGGCCTCGTCCGCAAGCCTTGCTACCACTATGTCCCCGGCCCGCGGCACCTGGTTGGGATCAACCACCGCCAGATCGCCCTCCATGATGCCAGCATCAATCATCGAGTCGCCCTTGACCCGCAGCATGAACGAGCGGCGCCACCGGGTGGCGGTGAAGATCTCCTCCACGTCTTCCACGGCAAGATTGGGGATGCCGGCAGGAACACGACCAACTATCGGGATGCCCCACGGCTCGATCTGAATCGCGCGAGCGTGGCCAAGTTTACGCTTAATGAGTCCCTGCGCTGCTAAGCCGTCCAGGTGAACCTTGATGGCCTTGGTGCTCGCATAACCCAGCCCCTTGGCAATCTCGCGGATCGAGGGCGGGTAGCCGTGCTCTGCCGCAAACCCCCTCACGAACTCGTATATTCGCATCTTAGGGTTTGGCAGTCTCAATATTCACTCCTTAATATTATATTGTAAACAGAAAATCTCTCTTGTCAACCCACGGAGACTCGAAGAGGCTTATGCGGCGTTTTTGGATACGTTCCTTGACAGGGATATCATCGCGAGGGAAAGCGAGGCTCCGAAGGGCGACGCTTGCGGGGTACCGAAGGGCGACACTTGCGGAGCACCGAAGGACGACGCCTGCGGGGTACCGAAGGGCGACGCTTGCGGGGTACCGAAGGACGACGCTTGCGGAGTACTCTCGTATGTGGCGGAGCATGAGGATCTAATGATACCCTGAGGATTTCTCGATGCGCTCGAATAAGTAGGGGCAAGGCATGCCTTGCCCTCCCCCCGGCTATCCCGTCGAGCAGATTTGTGGGGTAATAATATGCTGGACAAAAGATGGTCAAAAGATGGTCAAAAGATACCCAAAAGCTACCCAAAAGTTGGTCAAAACCCCGGGGTCCCCGCGAAATTGTGAAGCAATTTCGTGGGGTAGAAAAAGGTGGACAAGGGCGCGACTCCGTCGAGATTGCAAATTGCAAATATCAAACTGCAAATTTCAAATTGCTCCGCAAGCGTGGCCCTTCGGTGCAAAATGGATTGACGGTTTTCGGGGTAAAGTGAAGAATTGGATGTAAAGGTGACGAATTGATGAGTTTTCAGGCTATGCAGCGGAAATAGACCAACACTCCAATACCAACAGCAAAAGGAATAGTATAGAAAAGGATAACAACAAGATGAGCAGCCTAAGGTGGCATTTTTTTTTTACGGTAAAGGCCAGGGATCGGTATTTCATCAACATATCATTGAAGTGCATTTGAGTTTCGAGAACTAACTTGTACTCTTGGAATACCCTCTCGACCTTTTCTCTAGTAGTTTCTTTGAGTGGTGTTATGTTCATCTCAAACACCCAACTTCCCCTGTTTGTCCTTATCTTTGGTGATACGCTCCGCCCGCTTGAAGGTTACCTTATTCCTCCTCGACGGGAAAGGAGTATCACCTTCCCCCGACACTTCGTGTCGACCCCTTCCATCAAGGAAGGGGAATTCTTCGTCTGGTATGATAATCCCCCTCCCTGGTGGACAGTGTGCCCCTTGGGGTGCTAACTTTACTGCACCCCATAGGGTAGGGGGCTAGGGGGAGGGGTAATGGTTACACACCCAGCTTTCCCTGTTTGTCCTTATCCTTGGTGATCCGCTCCGCACGCTTGAAGGTTATCCCAATTTACCTCCCCCTCCCTTTTATTCCCTCCCACCAGGGGAGGGATAATATAGGGTTAGACCACCAGCTCTCCTTGTCTGTCCTACATTAATATTACCTCCCCCTTGATGGGGGAGGGCAGGGAGGGGGTGAAACTCTTATCACCTTCCCCGCCACTTTGTGTTGACCTTTTACTCGACAGGAATACTTACGCTAACAAGGAAGGGGATTTCCCACTCCCTGGTGGACAGTGTGCCCCTTGGGGTGCTAACTTTACTGCACCCCATAGGGTAGGGGGCTAGGGGGAGGGGTTACACGTCCAGCTTCTTCTGCTTATCCTTGTCTTTGTTGATTCGCTCGGCTCTTTTGAAAGTGATATCGTCAGGCGCTATCTGCGGAATCTTCAGACGTTCAATTCCCTCCAGAAGTCCTTTGACGGTCAGCACCTGCACCCTGGGGTAGTCCTTGTTCATAATCTCGGAATTGTAGAACCCTGCCGATGCCGCCTCTGACGGGATGTCGGAGCGCTCGGAAGGCTCGTAAAGAAGGATCAAAGCACCCATCACCGCCTTTTCCCGCTGCATGGTTCCCGCAAGATCGCGCACGTATGAGACCTTGGGCTTGGCGTCACTCTTGACCTGAACTATGACCTTCTGCGGACTGCGGCGTTTGCTTCGCGTCAGGTTGGCCCGCTTATTATATCTCTCTTGGACCTGAGAAAGGATAATCATCTATAGATTCGACTAACCCTTTGCGAACAGAATTTCCCCAGATGTAACGAGCTACTACCTCTATATCTTCATCCTTTCGTAAAATATGATCGTAGTATCCTCGTTGCCAAAGGAGCTTACCGTATGAATTCTTAAATCTATAGGATGTAATTTGTTTGAACGATTTCATCATTTTGACGAAATCGGTATCTTCACCGCCCCCAAGAAGAAGATGTAGATGGTCTGGCATAAAGCAATACGCCAAGATACTGAATTTTGCTTGTGAGCAGACGGAGTGAAGGGTTTCTAGGATATCATTGACGACCTTTTCGTCTTTGAAGATCGGCGATTTGTTATGAATGCAGATAGTTATGGAATAAGCGTATTGGCCTTTGTAGTCGAGGCATTGAAGTCGGGGAGCAGGTTTTCGTTTAGGAAGTTCCTGAACCATTCAATCATTATCGGGCCGACCTAAAGGTCGGCCCCTACGTCAATAAACGGCGGATCGAGGTAGATAAGGTCAGCCGACTCGGAGGCAATATTTTCCCGCAGAACATCCAGATTACCGCCAAAGTAAAGCTGGTTGCGAAAGTCCCACCGTCTGGGGCGCCACTCGGTGTTCATAGGTGATAATATACAATGGTTGCCTGTTGTCAAGGAAAGGAATAAAAACGGAGACCCCTAAAAGGGGCCTCCAAAGGAGGGGAAGACTCCTGAAAAGCCTTCCATGTCCAACCAAAATACTCCTACCATCGCCTGCTTTAGGCGCGGCATACATAATTATAGTCATTTGGGGGCGTTTGTCAAGGCCGGTAATACACCTGTCACTGCGAGTAATTTGGAGAGTGCACGGCCCCGAAGAACGACGCTTGCGGAGTACCGAAGGACGACGCTTGCGGAGTAATCTCATATGTGGCACTAACCGAAGATATAAGTGCAGCTTGGGATTTTCTCGATCTGGTGCTATGAGATCGCCACCCTTCCCCGTCTCCTTTGGAGACTGACGGTCGGTCGCAATGACGGGGTGTTTCTTCAGTATATTTGTTTTGTTGCCAGGTGAACCTGAAGATTGACACTACATCTTGCGATCTTTTATCTTAGGGCTAGGCAACCCTAAGATCACAAGTGTCGCCTTCGTAAAAAAGGAGCATGAGTTTTTGGGGTCCCCGCGGGAACGGTTTGCGTTCACGTGGGGAAAAAGGAGGGTGCTCTCTATGTTACAGTCACGCGCAGCTTACACTCCTAACCTCTTGACAAACCTGTATTTAGGAGTATAATAGGTGTTATAAATTATGCATCTCTGGGATCAACCCCTCCAGCCGAGGCAAACACCGTGGTCCCATGGGTTTGTAGATAAGGAGGACTTATGAAGGAATTGACCGAGCGGGCAGTGGAGACCGCCAGGCTCGCCGGGGCCGACTACGCCGACGCCCGGGTGCTTACCATCCGCGACCAGGAGATATACGTCCAGGACCTTTCACCGAAGTCGATTCATGATGTCACAGACGCAGGCATCGGGGTGCGTGTTCTAAAGGACGGCGCGTGGGGATTCGCCTCCATAAGCCGCCATGACAAGCGCTCGGCGGAGAAGGTCGCGCGTGAAGCGGTCACGGTCGCCAAGGCCTCTGCCCTTACCGTTGGCAAGGATAGGGTAAGGCTGGCCGCCGAACCCGTCCACAAGGATCGCTTCGAGACCAAGCTCCAGATTGATCCCTTCTCGATACCCATAGAAGACAAGTTGGCCATGCTACTTCGAATAAACGAAATCATGCTCGGGGTCAAGGGGATCGTCAAAACGCTTGCGAATACCCGTGTCACCCGGCGCCACCAGTTCTTCGCCTCTACCGAAGGTTCGGCAATCGAGACGCTTATAACCACGGTCAACGCCTTCTACATGGCAACCGCGGTGAGCAAGGGTGACAGCCAGACACGTAGCTTTCAGGACTATCCACTTAACAAGGGCTGGGAGCACATCGTGGCGCAGAAGCTTGAGGCCAACGCACAGCGCATTGCAGAGGAGGCGGTGGCCAAGCTCTCTGCCGCTTATCCGGACGAAGGCAAGATGGATCTGATCCTTGACCCCACCCACCTCTCCTTGACCATCCACGAGTCGGTAGGTCACGCGACCGAGCTGGATAGGGTGCTTGGATACGAGGCAAACTTTGCAGGCACGAGCTTTGTAACGCTGGACAAGAAAGCGGACAAGTTCCGCTACGGCTCGGAGATCATCAACTTCGTGGCCGACAACACCCTTGCGGGCGGGCTTGCCTCCACCGGATACGACGACGAGGGGGTGGTCTGTCAGCTATGGGACATTATCCGCAACGGTATCTTCAAAAACTACAGCTCCACGCGCGAGGTGGCGCCACTTGCCGGATACAAGCGCTCCTTCGGCTCTGCCCGTGCCGACAGCTACGTCTCCATGCCAATCAACCGCATCCCCAACCTTTGTTTGAAGCCGGCGAATAAGAGCATCTCGCCTGAGGATCTTGCGGCGGACGTCAAGAGGGGCGTCTGGATCGAAGGCAGAGGAAGCTGGTCAATCGATCAGCGGCGGCTCAACTTCCAGTTCGGCGGAGATCTGTTCTACGAGATTCGCAACGGCAAGAAGACGAGGATGCTGCGCGACGTCCTTTACCAGTCGATCACCCCGGAGTTCTGGGGTGCGGTGGACAGCATCAGTGGTAAGAAATACTGGGAACCCAGGGGCTTTAGAACCTGCGGCAAGGGTGAGCCCATGCAGGTAGCCCAGATGACCAACGGCGGACCGTGGATCAGGGTGCGCGGAATCCGTGTTTCAAGGGGGAAGAAATGAACACCGATTGGCTAAAGCAAACCATAGAACGCGTGGCCAAACAGAAGGAGGCAGAGGAAGCAAGCCTTTATCTTAATATCGAGAATGAGAACCTTTCCCGCTTCGCCGAGAATCATATCACCCAGAACACCACCCGCCACCGTATTCGCCTTTACATGACCGCGGTAATGGGTCGTCGGAGAGGATCGGCCGAGACCTCGGATGTCTCCTCGCGCGGCGTGCTTTCCGCCCTGCGCAGGGCCGAGGCGGCTGCTAAAGCCTCTCCCGAAGACCCCGAGTTCATCGGCTTACCCCGCAGCCAGCGCTACCTCAAGATAGAGCGGTTCTTCCCTCAGACGACCGAGCTCTCCGTGGACGCCAAGGCCAGGGTGATCCGCGAGGTAACCGCTGAGGCCGCCTCGCGCAAGATGAAAGCGGCAGGCATCTACAGGACAGGCGACTACGCCGTCTTCGTGGCCAATACCGACGGACTTTTTGGCGAGCACCGCTGGACCCAGGCCGAGTTCTCCATAACCGTCCGTACCGAAAACTCGGCTGGCTCGGCCGTGGCCGAGGAGGAGGATCTCGCTGCTATCAACCCTCAGGCTTTGGCCATCGAGGCGTTCCGTACCGCGGAGATGACCCGTAACCCAAAGGAGATCAAGCCCGGCCGCTACAAGACACTCTTCACCGCCCGAGCCTTCAGTGAGATGATACCCTTTGTGGTATACCAGATGGATCGCCGCGCCGCAGACGAAGGACGAAGCTTCTTTGCCGATAAGCTCGGCAAGAAGATACTGTCAAAAAAGATCTCGATGGTCGCAGACCCGCAGAACCCGACGAATCCAGGAAACCCTATCGATCTCTACAACGACGGTGTGGCCCGCAAAGAGGCGGTATTCATCCAGGAGGGGACGCTTACTAACCTCTGGTGCATGCGTTACTGGGCAAAGAAGCAGCGTATACCACTTGTCTCGCCCTCGTTTAACTTCTCTATGCTCGGCGGCAGCAGGAGTCTGGATCAGATGATTAAGCGCATAGACCGCGGGCTGCTCGTGATGCACTTATGGTACATCCGGTACGTGAACCCGATGGAGTTGATCCTTACCGGGACCAGCCGCGACGGGTTGTTTTTGGTAGAGAACGGTAAGATCAAGTGCGCGGTAAAGAACATGCGGTTCAACGACTCCCCGATGCGATTTCTTCGCAATCCGGCGTCACTTGGGACAGCGGAGCGCCGCGGCGGGGCAATGATGCTTCCCTCGGTGCTGGTTGCCGACTTCAACTGGTCAAGCGGGACGACGTTTTAATACCCCACGGGATAGCTTCGCTCTCCCGCGGGGACCCCGGATATGCACCCCACGGCGGCACTCCGTTCCGCCGCGGGGCCCCGGGGAGATAAAAAATTTAAGGGGCTGGCGAAAGCTAGCCCTACTGCTTTCTCTGAAGGTCTGTTGACAAGCATCTCAAAGTGAATAGCATAAGCAGAATAAAGGAGGAGCTCTAATGAGCAAGAAATCGAGACATAAACAATACGTTGACATGCCCCAAGCAATAAATGAGGTCGCTGACGAGATCAACCGCACGCTAAACGAACGTAAAAAAGACAAATATTTCCAATCGATAATCCTGATGTACAGCTTCATCGAGAACCTGCTCAAGTGGCTTGTCTTTGTGAAGATCATGTGGATGAAAGCCGATAAGGAACTTAGCGGGAAGGAGATGAAAGAACTCGAGAAGTTTTGCAAACATCTCAGATTTTATGATGCATTGGAGGCGGGTTTAATGATTGATTTGGTGGATTTTAATCTATATAAACGGATAAACGATGTGAGAAAAGAGCGAAACGACGTGCTTCATCAATTTTGGATATATCGTCACCGAGACAATTTGTCAGTGTTAAGAAAAAAGCTGGAGAAGCTTGCAAGAGTGAGCAATACGCTTGTTGGGATTTTTGATGACCTCACTCAAGAAATTGGCATTGAAGAGGTCTATGAGATACTTTTGTGGGGTGACGGATAAATACTCTCGGGGGCCGACCTTGCGGTCGGCCCCTACGCTTTCCCTTGCGATCCTTTACCCTAAAGGGCACACGTCACCTTCGGAGAAAGGGAGCATCATTTAAGTAGGATCATCTTCCTTATCTCTCGATAATCACCTGCCTCGAACTTGCAGAAGTAGACTCCGGCCGGAACCGCCTTGCCTGAGCCATTGCGAGTGTCCCAGGAAACAGTGTGATAGCCAGCATCTTTTCTTCCACTTACCAGTGTTCGCACCGCCCGACCTGAAGCATCGTAGATCACGAGGCTAACCTCGCTCTCCCTGGGGAGCTGGTAAGAGACGGTGGTGAAGATCGTGAATGGATTGGGGGAGTTCTGGGTGAGCCGGTATGCGGTCGGGGTCTTGAACTCCTGCTCTCCGATACCGATCTCCTCGATCGTAACCGTCAGCGAGCCGGCCCGCACAACGGTCTCATCGCTCAACGACTGCACGGTCATAATCACAGTATCCACTATCTCTTGCTGCATTACTGCCAGACAGTCGAGGGGCAAGGCTACCCTGACTGGAAGGATTATCCAGTCCTCGCTTGCCAGCGGGAAGTTGTAGTCGGCGGGTTCCAGCCACCAGTGCTTGGTATCGCTAGTTGTCGCTGTGTAGTTGTCGGGTTCCAGCCCCATATTGCGGATATAGTAGTTGACCTCCACCGTATCATTATGAGCGATGAATACATCCTGGGAGGGGAAGCAGTCCACCTCGTAGGGGGGATAGTCGAAGTGCAGCCAGAAATGTATCCACCAGTTGGGGGCTATGAAGATGAGAACGTCCTTTGGAGGGTCGATGACTATTATGAGTATCTCCAACGAATCCAGGACCGGCTCGGCAGGACCTTGCGGCAGCCACACCGTGTCAGGCTCAGGATGAACCTCGTCACCAGGATGTCCCCAGTAGAACGCCCACTCGTAGACCTCGTTGTCGCCCTCGTATCCTGCTCGTGGATCCAGGCCGGTGGTAAAGAAGGAGTTGTTGAACCCGTAGCTTCCGAATACCCCGTAGTACTCCGACCAGTCCCAGCCAGGGTCGCCTGGCTCGGGGTTACCCGGGAACCAGTGCACATCAGTGGTTGGATCGTCGTAGACCCTGACTATGAAGCTCATTTCAGCGTCGTTTATGAGGTTGTTACCGCCGACTTCAGGGATCAGGTGGCTATTTTCAAGTCCATCGGAGAGTTTTATCCATGCGGTATCGTTTTCAGCATCGTCTCCGCCGAATATCCAGGCCTTTACGTTTATACCTTCAAACGTAAACTCCGCAACGTTCCAGTCATTGTCGTCTCTCTGCCGGAACATCGAAAGATCACTTGGCGGCGGCTCTCCCTCTATGTCATGAGCGAGGAAGTAGACAACGCCTGGATAGAATGCTGTATGTCCTGAGGAGCTTACCGCCTGCCATCCGTGTTTGTGTTCGTGATAGAAGAAGCCGGCATTGGGATAGGTGCCGTCGTTGAACCAGTTCGGGAACCTGCCGGCCCATGCCCACTCCTCCCAGTTGGTCGCCTTTCCGTCCCAGATTGTGGGGTCGTGCGGGGTCTCCAGGCAGTAGCCGCGCATCGGCTCAAACGCTGCTACCTCTACTGCTCCAATCAGCAGCAGCAATGTGGCAAAACATAGCCACTGGAAACATGACTTTCTCATTTTGCATCTCCTCCTAAGGTTGATCGTAATCCACCAACTCTAGCTTGGTTTTTATTGCGGGGTTTTATTTGTGTTTCGCCTCCTCTCGCTCGTCGAAGCGAGCAGTTTTCGGTTTAGCGTCTACATGAGATTATAGTGCTGATTCCGGTTTGTCAACCCTTCGATAATCCTGATGTACAGCTTTATCGAGAACCTACTCAAGTGGCTTGTGTTTGTGAAGATTACGTGGATGAAGGCCGATAAGAAACGTAGTAGGAAGGAGATGAAAGAACTTGAGAAGTTTTGCAAGTCTCTCAGATTTTATGACGCAATGGAAGCGGGGTTAATGATAGATTTGGTGGATTTCAATCTATATAAAGGGATAAACGAGGTGCTTCATCAGTTTTGGATATATCGTCACCGAGACAATTTGTCAGCGTTGAGGAAAAAGCTGGAGAGGCTTGCAAGAGTGAGCAATAAGCTTGTTGGGATTTTTAATAATGACCTCACTCAAGAAATCGGTGTTGAGGAGGTCTATGAGATACTTTTGTGGGATGACAGATAAACCCTCTCACGGGCCGACCTAAAGGTCGGCCCCTACGCTTTCTCGTAAGTCGACCCGTTTGAAGTCCGGGCTGACCTGGATGTCATCCCCTACGAGAATGAAATACAACCGCTTTCCCGTACACCATTACTCGGCTTGATACACCTCTCCCGCAGGTTCCCTCAGCCACGGTTTATAAAGAACCAGTTCGCTTACTCCATCGCCTGGACCGGCTGCCGAACCCCACCAGTTGTGCCTTGCATCCACAGTCACCGTGCTGTCGGTATTGCAAGCCCCGTAGCCTCGATTGTCGGTTATGTTATTGTAGGCAGCGATCAAGTAGGAACCTTCTTCACTTCGTATTCCGTCTCCGCCGTTGCTGGAAAGGTTGCAATCCTCGATTGTAGCTGAGGAGTTACGAATGATATACACCCCGTGAACGGCGCTTTCGGCTATATCGCTGCCCGTTATCCGGTTGCCGGTCGAGGTGGAGTCTATGAGGATGCCGTATCGGTTACCGACGATCCTCGTGCCTTCGATTACGGTGGAGTCGGAGAGGTGGCCAAGCCTTATGCCTACGCTGTGGTTGTTGCCGATTATGCAGTTTTTGATTGTGTTGCGGTGTCCGTAATGAACAGGGATTGCCTCCCTCGCAGGAGATGTTGCGATGTTGACGCCGCCAAGGACGTTGTCGCAGATCACGCAGTCCTCGATCACATTGTGGCAGGCCGAATCTGCCAGGAATATCCCTTCCCAGCCGTTTCCTTTGATCGTATTGGCCTTGATGGTATTATGAAGGCACCTGCCGAACACCAGAAGGCCCCGGCGAAAGCTCCTGTTGATGGTGCAATTGGTTATCCGGTTGTAATCGGCATCCCACAGATAGAGGCTTCCGCATTCATCGGGCGCGCGTGAGTTGCCGATAACGACACAGGAATCTACCACGTTGGAATCAGCCGAATCCAGCATCAGGCCTGTCCCGTAGTTGTAGCTTATGCTGTTTCCGATCAGCGTATCGTGCTTGGAGGTATGTAGGCACACCCCGCGTGAGTTGCTGTCTATCTGATTGTCAACAAGTCGCGCACCAACAACCGAGTAAAGGAAGATGCCCTGGAAGTTGCGGGTTATCCTGTTTCCCTCGATCACAGGATTATCCGCTTCGATGTAAAGTCCGCGATCGCTCCAATCCTCGCTTGCAAAGCCGCACTCGTGAAGCTCACTCTGCCTCATCTCGAATAAAGCGCCTTGCCTGACGACGAAGCAAAACCGGGCGTTGCCCTTGGAATAGCAGGGCAATGAATCGTCGTCATCGTCGCCGTCGGTGATCACCGAACCGTTGCGTACGAACATGGCCGCGCCTGAGTCTACCTCGATGCGGTACTGACCGTCCTCTCCTACGTTCATCTTGAGCGTGACATGGTCAAGGGTCAAGCTGCCGCCGGGATGAACGGTCAGGTTTTCGTTCAGAACGATCGTCGTATCCTTAAGCATCACCGTGTCGGATACGCCCCAGGAGGAGGGATCGGATACGTTCTTCCGGGCAAGCGCGAGACCTCCCAAAAATAACACAGCGATGAGGAACCCCGCGCCCTGCTTTCGCCTACTTTTGTTCGCCACTTCGCTCTCCTTTCCGGGTGTGGGTGTTACGGGCGTTGGGAACCCGGCACGAAACCATACCCCAAACCGGGGTTTCGATGGTTGGCACTGACCGCACCAGCGCACGCAGGATGCCCCGAACGTCATCAGGCATCTTCTCAAGCAGTCTATCCTTCTCAAGCGATTTCGCGAACTCCGCTCCATCGGGTTTAGCGAAGAAGCGAAGGTCGGTGAAGCCCATCCTTTCAAGAAGATCCTTGAGACTCACAGGATCGTAGCCGCGTGCCTCTGAGTATTCACCGTCAACGATCTCTGCCAACGCCTCATCAAATCCAATATTGACCTTTTCAAAGTCCGTAACCGGCATACCTTTTTTCTTGGAAAGGACAGATTCCATAACCGGCTGTAGCTTGTGGGCGACCTTTCCTTTCATATCAAGCCGCAGCATGTAGCGGCGGTCAACATGGGGTTCTGTGATTCTTAACTCGTACCACAGCCAGATTTCATCGGTGAAGAATGCCCATGAAGCCTTCTCCCATACGGGACTGAGTTGGTGTGTTACGGGGCGGTCTTCCTCTTCTATAGCGACAGGTGATCCTGGCTTGAGCACCCGTTTGACTTCTGCAAGGATGGCTTCAGGATCGCCCATGCATTCCAGGGAGGTGCACAAGGTGGCAGCGTCGAAGGAGTTATCCTCGAAGGGCAGATTGTTTTCTTCGATCACTTCGAACCGGGTGTTACGGGTGCCGGGGTTTTCCATTCGTTCTGCGATGGCCCGGGCGGTGGCGATCTCCGAAGGTGACGGATCAACCCCTACCACCTCGTGGCCGTACCGGGCGAGATAAAAGGAGGGAAACCCGAATCCGCAGCCAACGTCAAGGACTCGCTGCCTGCCCTGGACCACGTGCGCGAACCACTCGCCCCGGCAACCGGCCATTATTGAACGCTCCCAGTCGTCAGGGTTGAGCTTGCAAGGCTTCCGATACCAGCCGTCCCAGTCCACACAATCTCGGAAGCGGAACGCCTTGTTGCGAACCAGTCCGCCGGTCTTGCGTGGACGCAGCCTTACCCAGATTTTTTTCTCCGTCTCGGTTGGTTTAACAACCGGAAAATTTTCTTCGTTCAACTCTTTCCTCCAGGTGTTGTCACAAGTAACTCAATTAAGAGACTTACAGTTCCAGATTTTATTGGAAACGTATTGGACTAAGGCAGCGTCCCTTAGAACTCCCCCCGAACGCCTGGTTATTTGTGGTCTATCTAGGGTCGGCTAGGGTCGGACGAACGGAGGGTCGGCCTTCATCCAACTTGCGTTAGTTATGTACAGCATCGAAACCTCCTTATGTTTGATCGTTAGCTTCATTATAAATATACGCATTCCTCTAAGGTTGTCAAGTAGCCCCGACAGCCTTCAGATCTTTCTGCGATCTTTGCCCTGTGGGCAAAAGGAGCATCAATATAGTCCTTCCACACTGAGATACCGCTCGCCTGAGTCGGCGAAGACGCAGACGATCAGTTTGCCCTTGTTGTCAGGACGTCTGGCGAGTTCCCGTGCGGCGAAAGCAGTCATGCCTGAAGTGATTCCGGCAAGTATACCTTCTCTCAATGCAAGCTCCCGGCAGGCGGCAAAGGCGTCTTGCTCAGATACGGTGATTACCTCGTCCAGCAGTTCTCGTTTGAGAATCTTTGGCACGAACCCCGGGCTGGTTCCTGCCTGTCGGTGGGGCTTGAATATGCCGGCCGAGATCATAGGTGCTATCTCCGGCTCCACTCCCACGACCTTAAAGGACGGCTTGCGCGGCTTTATCACCTGGGCCGTGCCCATAAGCGTCCCGGTGGTGCCGAGGCCTGCCACCAGGATGTCTATCCTGCCGTCGGTGTCGCGCCAGAGTTCCTCTGCGGTGGTCTCGGAGTGTGCACGGGGGTTCGCGGGGTTTGCATGTTGCTCGATGTAGAAGGAGTTGGGAATCTTCTTGAGTAATTGAAGCGCCCTTTCCTTGGCTCCTTTTGTCCCCTTGCTGGCCGGGGTAAGCTCGAGTTGTGCTCCTAATGCCCGCAGCAGTTGTTTGCGTTCCTGTGATTGGATCTCGGACATGCAGATCGTAAGCCTGTAGCCTTTTATTGCACAGATAAACGCCAATGCCAGCCCGGTGTTTCCAGATGTGGCCTCGATTATGGTGCTATCTTTATTGATCTTTCCTTCCTGCTCTGCCGCGGCGATCATGTAGGATACCGGCCGGTCCTTGACGCTGTATGGATTAAACATCTCCAGCTTGGCGGCAATGGCGGCATCGAGGCCTGCACCGAACTTCTTCAGATATACAATTGGGGTGTCCCCTATAAGATCAAGGATATTCTCTTTAATGTTCACCACTCCACCTTCGGGTACACCTGTTCTTCGGGGTCCCCGGTCATTAGAAGGTAATTAGTGTAGATAAACGAACCTTCCCGATCCGGCCCCAACGGCGGTCCTAAGCTCCCAGAAGTAGACGCCTGAGGAGACTCCTGCATCGCATTCGATTCGTCCTCCTGGGGGTATCTCCCCGTCGTTTGAGTAAACTTCCCGTCCCGCGGCGTTAAAGATGCGAAGGGTGTAATTTCTCAACTCAGAGACGCGGTAAGCGAAGCTGATTCGACCTTTTTGGATTTCAGCGCAGCGAATCTTTAAACTGTTTCCCCTGTCCTCAGCAACCTCAACCACGTCGAGCGCGACCCGTGAGTTTATCCTCAGCTCATGGCTAAAAGGGATGGTGTCTGCCGAGGCGATCATCTTGTCCCATACGTCTTGATTGGTGTATTCAAGATATACGCTCGCGATCAAAGCCGCCAGACCCGCGACCTGGGGGCAGGCCATCGAGGTTCCGTCGCGCCACCCGTAGTAGCCGCCCTTCTCGGTCGAGAGGATACCCTCGTAGCCCCCACCCGGCGCAAATATCGCCACGCTCTCCCCGTAGTTTGAGAACTGCCACCTTGAATCCCCGGATGTGGTGGCTCCAACAGAGGCAACGTGCTCGTAGGCGGCAGGGTAATCCGATCTTTCTTCCCTTTTGTTGCCTGCTGCCGCGCACAAGAAAAGCCCCTGGCCCCACGCGTAGTTCACCGCGTCCTCGAGCACCTGAGAATGGGTTCCGCCCAGGCTCATATTGACGACATCTGCGCCGTTGTCCGCCGCATAGATAATCCCCTGGGCAAGATCCGCGTTCGTATAATCCCCGCCGCTGTCGGCAACCTTTAAGGGCATGATCGAGGCGTTCCCGGCCATCCCGGCTATCCCCTTGGAGTTGTCGATCTTTGCCGCGGCGATTCCCGACACGTGGGTCCCGTGCCCGTAGTCATCCTCGATATCGCTGGTGTCATCAACGAAGTTATATCCAGGCACGAGGTTGGCCTGTAAATCCTCATGGTCAGTGTCAGCGCCGGTGTCAAGTATCGCAATAACTACGCCTTCACCAGTTGTAAGGTTCCATGCCCAGTCGGTTTCGGTGATTATCTTGTCCCACTGCTGCGGAAACATCGGGTCGTTTGGGGTGTAGGGATGATGAAACGTGTCCGGCAGGATTGGGGTTGCGTCCGATCGGGATTCTGCAAACTCGATGTGTTGGAGAAGGTTCGGTTCGACGAACTCCACGCCGGACAGGTCCTCTAATCTGTGGAGCAGATTTTCAGTTCGCTCGCTGTCTTGAGCCGACGCGAGCCAGTAGCATCCAAATCGTTCAATAACCTTTGCCGATGGGTTGGGATAGGTGATCAGCGGGCGAAGCTCAAGATCATGATCGGGGGCGAAGTTGTGCAGCGCCTGTGCGTCTTGCGTCTTTACTATGAACTCGTTGCAGGATTCCTCTCCATAAAGAGCCGATTGAGCCAGCAGAGCAAGTATCACCGCTCCTGCCAGCATCCCACGGAGAACTGTCCACCTGCTCATCTTGCCTCCTTAGTCCGTGTTGACTATATCGGTATTCCAGGCGCTGTCAAGAGGCGGCCCGTAACACTGCCCGCCTTATGTCCTTCGGTTGGCGACCGGCCCGGATGAACTTTTACTAAGGGCCTGCGCCTGCGTTTCGGAGAAGGGAGAAGACCTCGGGCAGGGTGGGCACCTTGCCTTCGATAACCTTTTCCCCGTTGATGAACACCGCCGGGGTAAACATCACCCCCCGGTTTATCATCTCATTCATGTCGGTGATATGCTGCACATCGGCGGCGATTCCCATCTCGCTCAATGCCCGCATGAATAACTCCTGGGTTTTGCGGCACTTTGCACATCCCGCCCCGAATACCTCTATCTTAAGATCAGACATATCCGTCTCCTTTAAGATTATCGGTTTAGTCTAAACTCCCCTCCCTTGATGGGAGGGGGTAGGGGGAGGGTGATTCATGATAAAGAAAAGAACTAATCCTCGTTTGGAGCTCACGCGACACGATGAAGCTACAACGTAGGGTGTAATTCACCCCCACCCTAACCCTCCCCCATCGAGGGGGAGGGAATTCTCAAATCTCGCTCCTTTTCCAAAAAGACCACGCAGCTCTAAACACCCAGATAGATGAAATAAAGCCCCACTCCGAACAGCAGTATCCCGGCCACGAGCTTGATGATCCGGTTGACCCTCTCGGTTTTTTCTGATGAGATGAGCTTCTGGGCGAACGCGGTGGATACCCCGGCGGCGAACACCAGCACCCAGTGGCCAACAGCGTATGTCAATAAAAGCCCCATCCCGTAGGGGATGTTCTTGGTGGTGGCGGCAAAGGCAAGGATAAGGGCAAGTATCGGGGCAGCACACGGCGAGGAGGCGATTCCGAAGAGAAATCCCAATAGCAAAGCGCCCCAGATCCCGGTTTTTTTGACCTTTATCCGCTTTAGCCAGGGAAGCTCGAACTTCAAAAGACCGACGAGGTTAAGTCCAACAAGGAACGCGGCACCGGCAAGGATAAAATACCACACCCTTCCTTGAAGGCCAAAAAGACCGCCCACGTAGGCGGCGATACCGCCCAGAATCACGAAGGTCGCGGTAAGTCCGAGCATGAACATGAGGCTGTAGAAGATAGCCTTCCGGGTGGAACCCTCGGCGTAGCCTCCAACATAGCCGATGGAGAGGGGTATCAGAGCCAGCACGCAGGGACTGGTGGAGGAAATGATACCTCCGATGAACACACCAAGGAATGCCAGTGCGGGCGCGTTATTTATCCACTGCTCGACGTTGCCAAGCAATCCTTCCATCAATCAACACCCATGGAGTTAAACTGAGTGATAATCTCTTCTTTGCCCATGAATCCCACGTGGCGCGCAACCTCGCTGCCCTGCGCGTCGTAGAATATCTGGGTGGGGATGACCCGGATGCCTATCGACCGGGTAAGCTCCATGTGCTCGTCTATGTCTATGATAAGCACCTCTGCCCTGCCCGCATACTCCTTCTTGAGTGCCGTAAGTATGGGCAGCATCTTCTTGCATGGTATGCAGGTTCCTCTGCCGAAGTCTGCAAGCACCGGACGTCCGGTTACCAGTGCGCGATTCAGGGGATCGTCCGCGGTGTGACGGGCAAGCCACTGCTTGTTCCATGAGATCTGAGCCGACGCCATCAAGGAGGAGATAAGATCATCCATCGCCTTGGTCTTCTTTTGATTTCCCAGGAAGGTCTCGATGTTGCCTCTGACCTGCTCAAGGCTCGCCCCCTGCATCTCGGCCTTGTGCTCGTTGTAGTAAGCCTCAATCTCTGCGTCCGAAACGGTAACCGATGAGGTCACCTGACGCTGGAGCGCGGTGATGAGGTCGTCTGCGGCCTTTTCATCGCGGCTGCCCATGCCCCTCCGTTCGGCTTCCGCAACCAGAAGCTCCTCGGTAACCAATTGATCCAGAAACCCCTTGGGGTGCTTGCGAACGGTCTCCTGTGCTTCGGTCATCAATTTACCCAGCCGGGCGTTGAAATCCGCCTCGGTTATCTTGTGACCGCTGACCATCACCAGATAGTCCGGCTCCGGCTCCAGAGCTACCGCAACCACCTCGCCGGTCATGGAGTCGGTTTGAACCAGGGTATCGGATGGCTCCTGAGCGGTTGCCTCCTGAGCAAGGGTGTCGACACCAGACTGCGCTGCTCGTTGCTTATTCCTGTTCTTGATGAGAACCACTGCCACCACCGCCGCGGCCAACGCGGCGAGGACCACTATGAGGATTATGGTATTCTTCTTCATCTCGTCTCCTCCTTACCCCTCATGGGGCGAATAAGGGTTATAGCGATTAAAACAAATCCTTGCACTAGGCGCTTCTTGTAAACCAGCTTTTTGTGGCAAGTGAAATCTTTACCAAGAGAAGCATCACCGGAACCTCGATAAGCACGCCCACAACCGTAGCAAGTGCTGCTCCTGAAGAAAGTCCAAATAACATCGTTGCAGTGGCGATGGCTACCTCGAAGTGGTTTGAGGCACCGATCATGGCCGAGGGAGCTGCGTCCTCGTATTTCAATTTGAGAAGCTTCGCCAGGCCGTAGCCCAGCCAGAAGATGAGGTTGGTCTGGATAAAAAGGGGTATGGCGATCCAGAGAATGGTGAGGGGGTTGGTGAGGATGACATCACCCTTGAAGCTGAAGAGAAGCACGAGGGTAACGAGGAGCGCAGTGATGGTTATCGGGGTGAGCACCGGCACGAACCGGGCGTTGAACCAGTCCTCCCCCTTGAGCCGGAGGATCAGCTTGCGGGACGCATAGCCTGCCGCCAGGGGCAGCGCCACGTAGATCCCCACCGAGAGCAAGAGTGCCTGCCAGGGGATGGGAAGACGCCCAACACCCAAAAGGAACCCACCTAAAGGTCCATAGAGTGCAAGCATGGTTAACGAGTTGATGGCCACCATCACCAACGTGTGGGCGTCGTTTCCCTTGGCCAGATACCCCCACACCAGCACCATCGCGGTGCACGGAGCGATGCCCAGCAGTATAGCCCCGGCAAGGTAGCTTCGCCACAATGGGACGGCAAGCATCCTGACCCCGTCCACCAGCACAACCGTACCCGCGCCGTGGGCGGCACCGACCGGCAGGTTGAGTCCCAGAGGCATCTTCACGTAATCAATGGCATCGGGACCGATAAGCCCGCGGAAGATAACCCCCAGGAACAGGATGGCGATTGCGTACATGGTGAAAGGCTTTATCGCCCAGTTGATGAACAACGTGAGCCCGACAGGCTTCAGGTTCTTGCCTGCCGCAAGCACCTTCCCGAAGTCTATCTTAACCATGATGGGATACATCATAAAGAAGAGACAGATCGCAATGGGTATGGATACCACCGGCGCCCCGTTCACGTTTATCGAGAGTCCGTCAAGGAAGGATGCCGCACTGGGTGCTAACTTGCCAAGGCCGATGCCTGCCACGATGCAGAGCAAAACCCAGACGGTCAGATAGCGCTCGAAGAACCCCAAGCCTTTAGGCTTCTTATCAATAAACGCTTTGCTCTGCATGAGGAACGGTTACTCCAGGTTCTGCTTGATTAACTTCTTAACCTCCGGCATGGTGGGCACCTTGCCTTCGATTACTTTGTCGCCGTTGATGAACACAGCAGGGGTGGACATAATGCCGCGCTTGACCATCTCGTCCACGTCGGATATGTGCCTCAGGTCGGCTGGAAGGTTCATCTCACTGAGGGCGCGCATAAAAAGCTCCTGCGTGTTCATGCACTTGGGGCATCCTGGCCCGAATATCTCTATCTTGAGGTTCGACATCTTCTCTCCTTTCTGGGTGTTATGAGGCCTGTGCCCGAAGCCTGCGTATCGTCTCGCGCAACTCCGCAAGGCTCATAAAGGAGATCGCCTCACCCGAACAGAGGTTGACGCAAGCACTGCACCCTAGAACGCAGTTGTGAAGGTTTTCGACAACAGGTCTATTGGAAGCCTCATCCCAGACAAAAACCTCGTTCTTGCAGAAGTTATAGCATTCCTGGCAGCTCGTGCATTTCTCGTAGTCAATGCTTGGATGCCAGGGGATCTTCTCCCTTGGGATATCGCCAAATCCCATCTCTGATGCTCCTTTAGGTCTTTGGGCTCAAGCCTTCAAAGGCTTCAGTTACCCTCTTCATCGCCTCTTCGGTGGTCATGTTGCGAAGGTCAAGGGCAACCACCTGCTTGGCAAAATCTATCCCTTTCTTCTCAAACGGGTCGCGGAACATCTTCTTCTGCATCCTTGGATCACAGCCGCCGATTACATAGGTAACCCCTGGCTTCAGGACCTCTTCAAGGAAGCGGTCGCCGTCATCAACGCAGAGCTGCGGATGAATGACAGCATATTCCGACTCCAGCTCGTTGCGCACGTAGTTCAAAAGCTTCCAGAAGTTCATGTCCTTGAAACCGGGGCACTCACCGGTGCAGTTGCACATTATAAATCTGGGCTTTTCGCTCATCTTACTTCTCTCCTTTCTTTTCTTTAACGAAGTTCATTGATCCCTAAGAGGGCAGCGCCTGCCCTCGGGCTCCTCGGATTCAAGGAGTCTTGCCATCTTCTCGCTATCAGCCAAGGTTTGCTCATCGTCTCTCCCGGACTCCTCAAGATAGGAAAACAGAGATGGGGGAAGGGAGGCGGCGGCGCGGTAGAATATCCAGCGCCCATCCCTGCGCTCCTCGATTAGAGCTGCGTCCCGTAATGTTCTTAGAGCGTGGGAGATACGCGACTGTTCCATTCCAAGCACACTCTCCAGCTCGCATACGCACAGCTCCTGCTTCAATACCAAAAGCATGATCCTCATCCGTGTGGAGTCTGCGAGCGCCCTGAATATCTTGGTTGTCTCTTCCATGACATGATTATATGATCATTTGTTCATTTGTCAAGCCTCCCTTTGGAATCAGGAGAGACCGATATGACGAACACCCCTCCTGGCGGATATGCCGGGGTTTGACCCTGATTCTGAAGAGGATGGTATCTAAAAAGCCGCGCGGAGGCGCAGCCTTCGCGCGGGTCCCTGACAGACTTTATGGTTGGGTTAATCCTTTTTAAGTTTTGGTTTTTGCCTCCTTTATGTTTATGCTTGCAGGCCAGTCAAAAAAAATCACCACAGGGCTTTAGGGGAGGCTCTAGGTTTTCTTAAGGTCGTCGGGGCCCACACACTCGTCTATGTCACTAACCCTTTCGAATGTGTCGTAGACATCCGGGGGTATGGTGCATCCGCACATCTGTTCGATTTGATTGATTAAAGGTGGTGCGTCTTCGGGCCAGGAGCGGCCTCCCAAGCCGTCCAGTGGTGTGTTGGCCGTTACCAGATCGCATGGGACGTTCGCCCATTGGGCGACTGCGTTGTAGATGTCGGTCGTGGTGCAATCGGCCCAGACAGGGCTTGCAAAAAGCCCAAGAAGCACAACTACACCAAGAAGCAAAGCTATGCGCTTGTGCATTTCTTACTCCTTGTTTTTAGGGGTTTTTCAGTCTGACAGGGGAATCTCGGAAAGCCAACGCTGGGTTTCTTCCGCTTCCCGCTTAAGCCCCAGTCTGAGGTAGCTTTCGTGGGCCCTTGTTAGCAGATGCCTGAGCCCGGGAAAATCTAATCCAACCTCGCTGATAGCCGAGCGAAGACTCTCATGCAAACTCTGGAAACAATCCGCGCTGTTGATCTCTGCTGCAAGATCAAACGCCTTTCGATACCCCTGAGCGGTTGTTTCTTTGTCACCCTTCCAGGCAGCCGTCTCCGCTCTCGTCAGGGTGATTACGTGTGTGAGTGCCGGGGAAGGAACCTCTTCGGCCAATCCGGTGGCCTCCTTCAGCAGCAACTCCACCTTGTCAAATTCACCCAGATGGCGATAAACTGTGGCAAGGTCGCATAAAACCATGGCAAGGTTTGTGACGTCACCAACCTCTCTGTAGAGTTCGCTTGCCTTTTGGAGTTCTGGAAGGGCATTGGGGAACTCGTCCTGTTTCAGATATATTGAACCCCTGCGGAAATGGGCACTGGCCTTAAGAACTCTGTCGCCTTTTTGCTCTGCCAACTCATCGAGCTTTTCAACGCTTGCGAGTGCCTCCTGGATGCTGTCTTCCCGCATAAAGGAGAAAGCCATGCGGCTGTAGCAGACCGCGAGCAAACGCCTCTCGTTTACCTTTTCAAAGCGAGCGCGAACCTTCTTTAGGGTATCAAGGGCACGGATATGGTTACACCGTCTTTGGTCAAGCATCGCCATGTTCAAAAGCACCACACCCTCAAGGCGTGTATCGCCATACACCCCGGCCAGGGTAAGCGCCTCACTCCACGCCATGTCGGCTGCCTCGTAGTTGTTCATGCGGAAAAAGATGCTACCCATGGTAACGGCGCTGTTGTATGAAAGGCGGTGATCTCCGCTCCTGTGTGCATGCTCAAGGCCGATTTCTGCATAGGAAAGTGCGCGCCCCAGCTGTCCCTTACGACGACAAGCCTCAGCGGCTATGCGGTTGAGCTCCGCGCCTTCCTTTTCTTCAGGGTAACACTCAAGCCCTTGTATCGCTAACTTTAGTGCCGCGTCCACCTCACCCTTCTTTAAGGCGACACGGGCTTGCTCCAGGAACTTCCCGGCCTCTAGATCCTCAACGGGCATAACTTACTCCTGCGCCCTCTTTCTGATGTTTTGATTTAACTCGATTATACTTAGATAAATATAGTTTGTCAACCCCTCTAGCATGGTAACGATGTGTTGACCGGGATCAGCAAGCGAACGCTTTGCTTTCGCCTGGGGCAAAAAAATTACCTCACGTAGACAAACTTGCCTGAGCTTGTCCCTTCAGATGTCTTGAACCGCCAGAAGTAAACGCCTGAACCGAGAGCGGGATTGCAGGAGATCTCTCCTTTTGTATCCGTTCTGCCTCTCTCTGCATAAAGTTCTCTGCCCGTGACGTCAAAGATGCGCAGGTTATAGGAAGTAGACGCAGGCAGGTCGTAAGTAAAACGGATAACACCGCTTTGAACGCTTGCAGCCCAGAGACCGATGGGTTCCGGTTTTCGCTCCTCAACGGCTATAATCTCCATCTCTACAGCATTTCTTGAGTTCATGCGCAGGATCTTACCAACATCTGAGTCTATGGTGTCGGCACCCTGGATTATGTTATCCCAGACCTGCTGTGGTGTGGCGTGCGGGTATGCGGAGAAGAGGAGCGCGGCCAGGCCGGCGATCTGCGGGGTTGTAAACGACGTTAGCGATGTGCCGCCGTAGCCTCCGCCGCGTTTGGTCGAGTACCCTCCGGGCGCGAAGATGTCGACCTTCTCTCCATAATTGGATTGGGGTAATCTGGTATCCTCTTGGTTTGAGGCCCCAACCGCCATCACCCGCTCATACGCCGCAGGATACCCTACATTGGTATTGCCGGAGTTGCCAACGCCGGCGCATAGGAAAAGTCCCTGCTCCCAGGCGTTGTTGAGTGCGGTCTCAAAAGGCGTGTAGGCACCACCTATAAAACTCATGCTTATCACCTTTGCACCGTTGTCAGCGGCGTAGTTTACGGCGTTCACAGCCCAGTTGAGATACATCGCACCACTGTTATCTGCTATTCTGAGCATCATGATGGACGCAAGCCCTGCGGTGCCGGCTACCCCCAAATTGTTATCCATTCTGGCTCCGGCCATGCCGCAGACGGTCGTTCCATGCCCCTTAACATCCCAAACATTCGTATTGTTGAGGGCAAAGTTGTAGCCGTCCACAAGATTATCCACCAGGTCTTCGTGGGTGGTGTCAACGCCGGTGTCTATTATGGCGATAATTACACCTTCTCCTTTGGAGGTATTCCAGGCCCAGTCGGTTTCAGCGATCGGCTTGTCCCACTGTTGATCGTAAAGAGGGTCGTTGGGCGTATAGGGATCAGCAGGGTTCATGCCCTGCGAGGGCGAAAAATCTTCTACCGGCTCTTCATCCCAGCCAGGTGCAAGATACACCCTTGCGTTAGGCTCAACGTAGGCAACTCCTGGAAGGGTTCCAAGCATCTGGATCCGGTCTTCTGCCGCGGATTTTGACTCGTCCGGGAATGTCAGCACATAAGAGTCGCCGAATAGCTCCATCGTCTCCTTTGATGGATTGGGGTAGGTGATCAACGGAGAAACCTCAATCCCATGTTGGGCGGCAAAATCCTCCAGGACTTCAATATCCGCTGCCTTAACGATGTAGGAGTTAGAAAAGGCTCCATCTTCTTCAGCGGAAAGGCTCAATGGGAAGCACAAGACTGCGAACGCGGCTCCCACCATACTTAAAATCACGCGACGTCCACGCATTTATCCTCCTTGGTTTAGGCTCATTATATCCCGGATACGAAGAAAGGTCAAGTTTTTCTAGTTGGTGCGCCAAGAGATAGTTGCCAGACAGGGGTGCAGGCGCAG
>NJBO01000017.1 GCA_005223075.1 candidate division TA06 bacterium B3_TA06
TGATGGATATACCCGGATGGTCTATCTCTATCCTGCCCGATATCTGCTCAGGCGACCAGTCCTGGGTGAGCTTGGACACCACGTAACCCCTGATCACCTTGCTCTTTAATCGCATCCTGCGGCTTGCCTTTGACCTGCGCTTATCCGCTCGTACCTGAGCACGATGGTCTATGTAAAAGTCGTAGGTAGGCGAGGGGTTGCGCCGCAACTCACGCGAGATGGTAGAGGGACTCCTGCCTAAAACACGGCCCATCTCTCGTATAGATCGCCCGTCTCTACGCATCGTATCTATACCCTATGAGCGCATAAAGCGCTCAAGGGGCACGCTGTCACCTCACGCTCCTTCAGTCCAAGATGTTGGTATCTTGAGTGCATACGTCCTCAGAATAACGAAATCCCTCTCGCTTTCCAAGGTGTTGCACTTCATTATTGAACCCACGTCCTACAAAATCAGAATCAATGATTTTGGAGTGCAACAACCATGTTGTTGTACCGCAACGAGACGCTCGTCGCACTCCATATATGCTCCCTTTCTCCTTCACAGAAAGGATCGCAGATCGAAATATTCGTCGACAGATTTCAATTGAAAACACCCCGGATCAAGGTATAATTCGCAATGGTTGACCTGCATGTTCACACCTCCTTCTCCCCTGATTCCAATATTGCCCCTGAACGCGCCTGCCGTGCGGCTGTGGCAAGGGATCTAAAGATCGCGGGCTTTGCCGACCACGTTGAGTTCCTGCCCGCAGACGAGGCGTACGTGGATCTAATCGACAGCACCAAAATCCTTACCGAGATTGAGCGCCTGCGCGAACGCTACCGCGGAAAGCTTGAGATACTCTACGGCGCTGAGATTGGGTTCATCCCCGGAAAAGAGAGCCAGATTAAGGATTTTCTGGATTCGCAACCTCTCGACTACGCGATCGGATCGGTGCACTACGTGGATGGGATACTTGTCTCCAGATGGGTGCGCGAGCGTGAGCTGGCAGGAAAATCCTTCATGCCCTACTTCGAGGCCGTGCTTGCTGCTGCCGAAAGCGGGCTGTTCGAGATTCTGGGCCACCTGGACTACGTGCGCAAGTATCTTTTCGCCCCGCAAGCATACAGGGGGGATGATTATGAGGAGATAGTGGAACGGATTCTTGAGGCCGCCGCCCGGTCCGGATTGGTCCTTGAGCTGAACACCGCTGGCTGGCGGCACGCAACCGAGGAGCCTTATCCGGGCGAGCGTATACTTAAACGATTTGCAGAGCTGGGTGGGTGTGTTACGGGTACTACGGGTGTTACGGGTGTTGCGGGTGTTACGGGTGTTACGGTGGGGTCTGACGCACACAAGGACTATGAGGTGGGTTACGGCAACGGGAAGGCGCGAGAACTCCTGCGCGGTGCGGGATTCGGTTCGGTGGAGGTCTTCAGAGAGCGCCAGCGTTCCTCGATCCCTTTATGACCTGGCCCGCATCTATGATCTGGCAGCCCCTTTCTGGGGTTTCTTCCTGGCGCTTGCACTGTTTGGTCTGGGAAAGGATCCTTGAGATCGGCTGCGGCACAGTGTATCTGCGTGATCAGATAGCTTTACCTGAAAGGTCAGTGATCGGTCTGGGCATCTCCAAATGGATGCTGCGCGAAGTTCGTAAAAGACTCGTTCGGAAAAACAAGAGAGCATCTCTTGTTCTCGCAGACTATTATCACCTCACAATTAGGTTGACTGCCTGAAAGCTCAGACTATACTTCCCTAATGCGTTCAGTGATGCTTTTTGTCCCTCTGTTGTTACTTCTGAGTTGCGCGTCGCGTTTGACGATAACCGACCAGGACCTTCCCGTTGTGCCCGCCGATAACCTTGTTCTGAATGACAGCGATACCGTCTTGGTTGGGACAATCACCATGCTCTCAGATAAGCTCGAGGCGTTTGACGTGGTTCGGATCAGGGGCGATACCGCCTTCCGCGTCGGGCGGGTGCTTTTTGATAAAAGCATCCAGCCTTACTATGGAGGCATAATAAGGGCGCGCCTGAGGCCTGTTGAGAAAGATGTCTACGGCTACATCACAAAGGCCGAACTCCTTGAGTGGTCAGAGGAACCGCTGGCACGTGAGGCAACCCGCGAAGCTGTCGAAGTTATACTGGATAAACAACGTGAACGGTTGAACCGTATTCTTAGAGAGAAGGGGTTTGAAGCATGGGAATCGGACGGTCTCCTTCAGCTTGTGGGCTACGACCCGGAGGCAGAGATAGCAATCTACAGTATGGCGGCGAGGGCGGTTGAGGAAGGAAACATTCAAAGACAGCCGATTTTAGTCGTGTGGGCCAGCCCACAAGGGGCGATCCTAAAGGTCAACCTTACGATCCTGAATCGGATACTTGAAAGGAGATGACGTGAAGAAGCTATTTTTATTAGTTCTTTTCGCCACAGCCGCCTTCGGCACGACGTGGTATGAGGTAGGGGTTCCTCTCGAAGGGAAGTCATTACCCGCCGTACTCTCAGGATTTGATATCGTTGGCGGCAAAGCCGGCTACTGGGCAGAGATCGTGTGCACACAGGAAGGACTCAAGCTCCTGGATCAGGCAGGCGTTGACTACCGGATCATCATAGAGGATCTCGAGGCCTACTATGCCGCACAGATGATTGGTCCCACAAACTTCGGCGACTACTATACATACGATGAGACCAACGCTATCCTTGATTCACTTCACGAGGAATACCCTCAGATTATTTCGGAACGGGTGATTATGCCAAACGACAGCCTGGGTGACACGACCTGGGACGGAAACTACGTCTGGGCGGTAAAGATATCGGATAACGTCGGTACGGAAGAGAACGAACCCGAGGTTTTATATACAGGGATACATCATGCGCGAGAGCCGATCAGTGTCAACATCTGCGTTGAATGGGCAAGATGGCTCTGTGAGAATTACGGCTCCGATCCCCTTGCCACCTATCTCGTGGACAACCGCCAGATATGGATCATCTCCATAATCAACCCTGACGGCTACCTTTACAATGAAGAGATACGTCCTGGCGGCGGGGGCATGCACCGCAAGAACCGCCGGCCTACGGGCGCAGAACCGCAAGGGGTAGACATCAACCGCAACTACCCCTACATGTGGGGTTACGATAACCAGGGCTCCTCACCCGATCCTGGGGAGGAGACCTATCGGGGTCCTGAGCCGGGCTCCGAGCCCGAGACCCAGTCGGTGATGAACCTGTGCAAGGAGCATGAATTTGTAACCGCACTCAACTTCCACAGCCACTTCAACTTCTTCATCTGTCCGTGGGGATATAAAGACGAAAACTGTGAGGACTCCGCAGCATACTTCGCCTGGGGAGAGATAGCCACCCGTGCCTGTCACTACGCGGTATTCCCGGGCTACCAGTTCTACAACACCAATGGAGGTTCAGATGACTGGATGTATGGCGAGACAGAGGAGAAGAATCGAATATTTGCGGCGACCCCCGAGGTAGGAACCGACTTCTGGCAGGACTGGAGGATTCCTGAACAGATTGAAGATACAAGACCCCTGATGATTGCCACTGCCAAAGCAGCGGCTGTCTACCCTGAACTTGAAGGTATCTGCTGGTCAGATGGCGGTGATGGTGAGATCTCTCCCGGAGAAACCGTTGATCTTATCGCGCGGGTGCATAACATGAGCGTGAAGGATGAATCCGGTCAGATAGGTCTTGAACTCGGCGGATCCGATCCGAGGGCCGAGCTCGTTAAACCCACGGCGTCCATCTCATCACTGGCACCCCAGAGCACCGGAACAAACGAAGCCGATCCTTTGAGGGTAAAGGTCTCCGCCTCCGCACCGCCCGACTCGGCAATCCCGCTTACGCTTACCGTACGAGCGGCAGGCGAGGAGTTTATCCATCAAATCACGCTTCCGGTGGGTGAACGCCAAACCCTGCTCGCCGAGGACTTTGACGACCAGAACTATGAAGGCTGGTACTCCAACTGGGGATTGACCGACGAGAACTCGCACTCGCCTGATTACTCCATTACCGACTCCCCGGATGGCCCATACGACGACGAGAGCTTATACTATCTTCAGAGTCCTGCACTCGATCTCTCAGACAAGGTGATCGCGGAACTCAGCTTCTGGCATCTTTTCTCCATCGAGAAGGGCTGGGACTGGGGAGCAGTTGAAGCAAAGAGCAGCCAGACCGGTGGATGGGTAACCCTCAGGCGCTTCTCAGGCTTCCAGGATGAGTGGCGCGAGGAACGCTTTGATCTCTCAGGGTTCTGCGGCACCTCCGACTTCCGCATACGATTCACGCTGACCACCGATTGGGCCATGCATCTTGACGGGTGGTATATAGACGATATCGAGCTTACCGCGTTCAAAGGTATACCCAGCGGATTGCACGAACTTGCAGACATAAGGCCGATAATCGAGCCGATACAGACCATAACCACTGGAAACCTGAGCTTTGCCGGTCCTGCAGGCACTCAGGTGGACGTCGTAGTATTCGACGCGTCCGGACGCCTGCTTGCCAGGACAGAAGGAACCACCCCATTCAGCTGGCAGATGCAGGATAAAAGTGGCAGTACTCTACCCGCCGGGGTATACTTTGTAAGAACCATCTCGGATACAAGAGAGACTAACCGCAAGGTCGTGGTGATCGATTAAAAAGACTTCTTGTGGAACACAACTGACCCGCCAGGAGGTATTGTGAAGAAGGACCTCGTTTCAATCGTTGATCTAAATGGTGAGGAGATCAGGGAACTATTCAAGATATCTGCCGAGATAAAGGGTTTAGAGCTTGATCTTGCCAAAGGCAAGACCCTGGTGCTCGTGTTCGAGAAGCCTTCCTTGAGAACACGGGTCACCTTCTCTGTGGCATTCTTCCAGCTGGGCGGGAACGTAATCTACCTTGCACCTGCTGATATAGGCTTAGGCAAACGCGAGTCTGTCCCTGATGTGGCTCGCAACCTGGCACGCTGGGTTGACGCGATCGCCGCCCGAACCTTTGCGCATAAAACCGTCCAGGATCTGGCGGAGTATGCGGATATTCCGGTGATCAATGCGCTCTCAGACGCCGAGCACCCATGCCAGGCGCTTGCAGACTTTCTTACTATCTATGAGCATCTAGGTTCGGGGTCCACGCGAGGAAGCGAAGCTTTCTCGTGGGGTGATATCAAACTCGCTTACTTCGGCGACGGCAACAACGTGTGCCACTCGCTGATGCTGACCGTGGCCAGGCTGGGAGCCCATATGGTGATCGGGGGGCCACAGGGCTATGGTCCAAAGGACGAGTTTATTAAGGCGGCAACCGATGAAGCGGCAAAGACAGGTGCTTCTATAACCATAACCAACGACGCGCATGAGGCTGCCGCCGACGCCGACGTTATCTACACCGACGTGTGGGCCTCGATGGGACAGGAGCAAGAAGCCGCCGAGCGCAGGTCTCTGTTTGCACCATTCCAGGTGAACTCCGAACTCTTAAGCCACGCAAAGCCTGACGTTCTGGTCGAACACTGCCTGCCTGCCCACCGCGGAGAGGAGATCACAGACGAGGTGCTTGACGGGGAGCACTCGGTGGTCCTTGATGAGGCCGAGAACAGGCTTCACATCCAGAAGGCGATACTTTATAGATTGCTCCTTTTAACCGGAGATTAAAAGATCGCAGCTCTAGAATAGGAAGGCCAGCCGGATGCTGGCCTTTCCATTTTTTATTCTGCGACCTTTTTCGCGTAGCGAAAAAGGAGCATAATCTCTATTGACAAGGAGAGAAGGCTGGATATAGTGCACCGTGAGCTTCCTTAGTGAACATAACATCCTCATCTTCCTCTTACAAATAGTCCTTCTGTTGTTTGCAGCAAGGGCCGCGGGGGAGCTCTTTCGCAAGCTGAAACAGCCTGCTCTGGTGGGTGAGATGCTTGTAGGGATCATCTTCGGCCCGACGATTCTTAGCAGGCTTCTGCCCGGGGTCCAAACCTTCTTATTCCCTGCCGATCCTATTCAGCACTCGATGCTTCAGACCGTCTCCTGGCTGGGGGTGCTCTTTCTTTTGCTCGTAACCGGCTTCGAGGTAGAGATCTCGGCGATCTGGAAACAGCGGCGCTCCTCGTTGACCATAGGATTCGTAGGGGTCTTGCTTCCCATGCTTATGGGGATAGGCCTGGCATTCCTGTTGCCGGAACGCTACATGGTAGACCCTGACCGCAAGCTGGTGTTCGTACTGTTTATGGGCACCGCTATGGCCATCTCCGCCATACCAATCATAGCCAAGGTGCTGCACGATCTGGACATCCTGAAAAGCGACATAGGGCTTACCATAATCTCAGCCTTCACGGTGAACGACATCCTGGGGTGGGTGGCGTTTACCATGGTGCTCGGTCTTGCCACCCAGCAGCGCATCAATTGGTTATCCATGCTGAGGGTCTTCGGGGGCACGGCGGTGTTTATAGCGTTCAGTCTGACCTGGGGACGTAAGCTGGTGAATCGGGCTGTGAAGTGGATCAACACGAGCTGGCTGCCTAAACCCGGGAGCGTTCTGACCTTCGTCGTTCTCCTTGGGGGGCTGTGCGGAGCTTTGACCCAGCTTATCGGCATCCATGCCGCCTTCGGGTTCCTGGTTGCCGGGGTGATGGCAGGCGGTGCACCTGCCATTTCGGAGCGCAATCGAGAGACGATCTCCCAGATGGTGTATGCGGTGTTCGTCCCGCTTTTCTTCGTAAGCATCGGACTCAGGGTTGACTTTTTGGCCAACTTTGACTGGCTGCTGGTCAGCACTGTAACCGCGGTAGCCATAGGAGGCAAGCTTGTTGGAGCCTGGCTGGGAGCGAGAATGTCTGGCATCCCACAGCGCGACTCGTTCGCCATAGGCATAGCGCACACACCGGGCGGTGCTATGGAGATCCTCATCGGTGTGCTGGCGTTGGAGTTCGGACTCATTAATCTGGTGGTATTTGAGGCGATTGTGGTCGCGGCAGTAGTCTCATCCATCCTGGTCGGGCCACTGCTTAGTCTCTCCCTTCAGCTGCGCCGCGCCTTCAATGCACTTAAGTACCTGCTTTCCGACGCTGTCGTCTTCAACCTTGCCGGCGACACCCCACTCAAGGTTATCGCAGAGCTCTGCAGATCAATCTCTACCCACGATGGGACGCCCGGTGCGGGCGAAGCATGTGCGGCTGTGAGTGCGCGCGAAGAGATAATGGGAACCGGTATGGAAAAAGGGATCGCCATACCACATGCAAGGATGCAAGGCCTGTCCCAGCCCATCTTCACCTTAGGACGTTCGACCAAAGGGATAGAGTGGAACACCACGGACGGGTTACCGGTTAAGCTTGTATTCCTCATACTCACCCCTGACCCGGATAAGGACGACATGCAGGTGAAGATTTTGGCATCCATTGCCAGGGTGCTGGAGGATGAGAAGGTACGAAGTGGAATGCTGGAGGCTCGCGACAGGGAGGGAATGCTGGCTATCTTCACCTCCGCGCTCAGGCGCGACCGGATGATGAGAGCGAGAAGATAATTACCCCACCCGAAAGCTTCGCTTCCGGGCGGGGACCCCATAGAGATGCGAAGTATCTGCGTGGGGTGTAAAAAGGAGGCCCGATGGACGTTGCCAAAGCGATTCGCGACCGCAGAAGCGTACGCTCATACGAAAAGAAGGTTATCCCTCAGGACGTACTTTTAAAGGTTCTTGAGGCTGCAAGGCTTGCCCCTTCTGCCAACAATCGCCAGCCCTGGAAGTTCGTTGTGGTGCGCGAGGCGGCAAAACGCGCCGCACTTGCCAAGGCGGCAAAGGAGCAGCAGTTCGTTGCCGAGGCTCCGGTGGTGATCGCCGCTGTGGCACTGGAACCGGAAAGGGTAATGACCTGTGGTGTTCCGACCTATGCCGTTGACCTGGCAATCGCCGTGGATCACATAACCCTGGCCGCGGTCCAGCAGGGACTTGGCTCATGCTGGATCGGCGCCTTCTACCAGGAGGATGTAAAAAAAATACTAGATATCCCCGACGAGTATAAGGTAGCCGCTCTGTTAACATTGGGCTACCCACGCGATCAGGCCCGCTTCAAGAACCGCAAACCGCTTGAAGAGATCGTCTGCTACGATAGCTGGGGCTGAAAGGAGAGGTACTAAGATGGCAAAAACCCTCTGGCGCTCAGCTGAGGGTTTCATTATGCGTTAAGAGCGCGATTTGGAAACAGAGTAGGCTTTGCGGTCGGCGTAGACAGCACCCCAGGCAGACCATCTGGCGGCGTTGGCAAAGATCGTCATAAGGTGAGGGATAACGCGAAGGGAGTTGATCCACCAGATCCAATCCTGACCGTGCTCAACGTATAGCCTGGAGATCCCAAGCGAGAGAATAGACCAGAAACCCAACACGGGCAGGACAATCGCCACCTCCACCATCAGGATCCTGAAGAAGTTGTAGCGGGTTAGCCCAAAGCTGTAACGCAGGGCTTCAAACAACCCTTTCTTCTCAACCACTATCGCGAATGGCACAAGTACCAGCCGGATGCCCACAACAAAGGCCACCGCCTGAAATATCCAATCCAGGGACAGGTACACTACAAGGCTTCCCGTAATCGTGGTCAAAGCAAGCGCTGACCATGCCGCCAACCCGATGATTAATCCGCATAAGGAAAGAAGCATCAAGGGCTTCCAGCTGGGTTCCAGTACAGTTATCAACCTGTGATCTCTGCCGGTTAGTGATCTATGCACCAAAAGGGTCAATGCCGCTGCAAACCAACTGGCAACCACTATCCAGGCACCTGTGAGCGCAAGATCCCTGACCGCAAGTAGAATCCCTTGCTTATCAACGTAGCCGTAAAAAAACAATGACCCCGGAAATCGTGCCACATCAAGCAGCTGGCGCAAAGTCCACTTTACGATAACCGGAACGCTTGACAGAACGATCAGCGCCCACCACTCTTCCCTCAGTATCTGCCAGGCGCGTCGAGTGGTATCCAGAAGATGTATATGCGCCGGGAAAGCAAAGGTGTCTTCCTCCAGCTCCTCTTCGGGTCTGAGATCCGCCGAATTCCCCTCAGGCATAAACGGAACTTTCTTTTGTGAAGTGGTTCATAGATAGGGTAACGACTTCGCAGATCCCATGCTTGGAATTAGATATCTTCAACTATCCGCCACGCTCCCAGCGCAAGAAGCAGCTTGAGGATGTCTATGGTGGTGCGTACCCGCAGGCCGGCATATTGCTCGCCCCAGCCGCCGTCAGAGGCCTGAAGACTCACGAGTCGTCTTTTGGCATCCTTTAGAATCTCATGCTCCGAGGCTACACCGGCATCAAGCAGACAGGAGGCCTGGAGTGCGATAAGCCTGGGCTCACCATAGCGGGTGAAGTTTTCCATGGCGAATGGAAGTGCTTCCTTCACCAGCCCGCAGCCAGGCCCGTCAAATAGGGCGAAAAAACCAAGCGCAAGGAAATGAATAGCCGGAGAAGAGGTAAACCGGTTTGCGTGGCTGCGTAAACTCAAAAGATAGTTGCGAACCTTCTTGACCTCAGGACTTTGATGCTGACCTGCCCTGCATAACTGGCGTCCCACGTATGCCGAAAGCCACAGCCTTCCCCATTCACCGCCCATTTCATCTTCCAACTCAAGCTGTGAGAAGGCTTCCTGCCAGTAACCGTCCGGATGTTGGCGAGAGCGAATGAACTCCACTGCCCGGTGGCAAACAGGAGAGGATACAATCCCAAACTCGCTCGCGTAGCCGAGTATCTTGACCGTTTCTGCAATATTTGACGGTTCCGCATACACCAGATTTATGGGGTAGCCGCCGTCCGGGTTCTGGTAGGCACCCAGAAGCCAGGTGGCCATGGTGTCATCGCGCTCGGAGTTGAAAAGGAATCTGCTGCGGTACCGATCAAGGTCGGTTCCTTCCAGTTCGATGTACTCCAGGGCTTGTTCAACACGCAGCATCTTTCCTCCTCCTCAGTTTAAACGAAACACCTGCCAAGTCAAGAGAGAAAAGTAAAGATATTACGAGAATGCCAATTGTGATAATGCTGGAGAAGATGATTCAGGGTGATTCTAGATTCGGAACAGATATACCACCTTGGCGTACACCGTAAACTCGCTCACGTGAACATCGAAGGGATTGGTAGTTTCTGGATCGCCTGAAAGATTGATAGAGGAAGCGATGTAGATGTAGCTGAGAGGTGCTATCTCCCAGGTAACGAGAAGCTGCTGCGAGTAGCGCTCTGCGTCGGTGTTCTGCTGAGCATTCAACCGGAAGCTTAAGCGACGGGTGGCGGTGTAGCGTATGCTCTCGCCCGCGGTCCAGCGAAAGGCGTTAGCGGGATCGGGCTCCCAGGATTCCTGGAAGGTAAAAAACCCTGTCGCGTAAGCGGAAAGCACCAGGTTGTGCATCGGACGCCAGGAGATGTTGGGACTTGCCGTAGCCACATGCCCGAAGTACTGAGGAACGTAATACTCGTAAACGTACTGGTCCCAGAGACTTATCCACAATCCGCCGTAGATGTCTTTTGTGGTGTTGCTGCTAAAGCCTGCATTCACACTTTTGATCCAGCGCAGGCTCTGATCCTCCTGGTAGAAGTTGCGGGAGGCCGAGCCGCTTAGATTCGCATACCAGCGGTTCGAAAACGACCCGCCCGCAGACCCCCAGACGGTGTAGGAGGGGATGGTGTCTTCAAGGTATCTGCCAACCGAGGGGCCAAGGTTAACCGAAATCGAGCGCAGCCAGCCGGAACCCCAGGAATCGCTGTAGCCGCCATTGATACTGGCCCACATGTGTCCGGGCCGAGAAAGATAGCCCGCCGCCCCCAGATCGGCCAGACTGTCGGTATAGGAGGCGCTGGCATGGAAGTTGAATCTGCCAGACTTGCCAAACCCCACAGCTCCCATCGGGCCGCCTTGTTTGTCGGCATGAAAGGAGTACAATCCCTCTCCGTTCACATACCAGTCATCTGTAATGGAAAGATCAAGATCGCAGCCCAGGACGCGATCACCCTGATGCTTTTCACCCCATCGCTCACACGAGGTAGCTATGATACCTGACTCGGAACGGCTAAAGAGATCTTGTTTGACGCGGGCAATGCTGTAAAGGGTTGCCGGTTCTCTGGCCTCGCTTCCGTAATAGTCGTAATCGATACTTCCTGTATAGGCCTCGATCAGCCCCAGCTCCGTCCCGCCTATCTTGCCGGTCAGCTTGGCACCTGTCCAGATTGGCACCTCCGAACCGTCAGGCAGCCTGCGGCCTATGCGTCGGGTGTAGACAGGTTCGAAGAACGAAAAATCAAAAAGATCGGCACCCTCGGTGAAGAAAGGCCTGCGTTCGGCAAGGTAAGTCTCGTATCTTGTGAGGTTGATCCGTTCGGGGTCGGCCTCTATCTGACCGTAGTCGGGCAGGGTGGTCACGTCCAGGACAAGGTTGGAGCTAATCCCCCACTTCGCATCCATCCCCGCAACCCCTGCTGTCATGGGAAGAAACGTAACCACCGAATCCAACACATCCGGTCCCCTCACGCGAGCGGTTTGGGTAAAATGTGGCAAAAACTCCATGTGCAGGCCTGAGGAGACCCCGCGGATATCGGTAAGCTCGCCGAAGCGATCCACCCTGGTGCCCATACCTTTATCAGCAGGCTGGTAGTCCGCCCAGACGAGTCTCTCGTATTTTGCATCCATCCACCGGGACACGCACAGACCCCATACCTGCTCTTCTTCTGGCTTAAACCTGAGGGTTTTAAATGGAATAGCGATCTCGGCAAACCAACCATACTCCTCGATACTGGCCTCGGCATACCACACACCGTTCCAGGCCCCATCGTAACCCCAGCCCCCGTCGGTTATATGGACATCCCGCTGGATACCCAGGGGATTTATAGCGAAGCGGAAGGCATTGCGGTCGTCGTTGTAGGTGTCGATAGAGATGGTTATGTCGTCGCCCTCCCCTCCGTACTCACGAGGCACAAGCCTTGCCACTACCTGGCCCGGTTCTTTATAGTAACAGGAGCAGCCGAAGTAGATGGCATAATCGTCGTAGCATATCACCACCCGGGTGGACTCCGAGGCAGGCTCGCACATCTCCGGATAGTTCTCCATGAACTCGGTGATCCCTGGGTTTTGCTGCCAGCACGCCTCGTCCAATATACCGTCAATGATCGGTGGTTCTTCTACCCGCACCGCCTGGGTGGTTCTGCCTGCAAACAAGGAAAGAAGTAAAACGATCACCTGTGCCTCTTTATCAAGAATTTAACCGATCGTCATGTGCCTGTAAGTTCAGAAATATACATCACTTGAGACAGATGTCAAGCTTAGCATTCCTTTCGGGGTCCCCGGCAAGAAACGAAGTTTCTTGTTGGGGTAACTTATCGGGGTCCCCGCGGAGGAACGAAGTTACTTCGCGGGGTGAAAAGGTGGAACGGGTTGAAGTTGGTCTTGCGGTCGTAGTGATCGACACCCTCGGCGCGCTTGAGACCGCCCACTATGAGATAAGTAATGGGGGTAAACAGAACCTCCACCCCCACCTTGAAGATGTAGTTGGAGATGATGAGGGATAGGAGTTCAGAACCGCGAAACGCACCCAGGAAGGCGACCAGGATGAACACCCCGGTATCCACACCCTGGCCAACCAGGGTTGAGCCGATGGTGCGCGACCACAGGAAGCGGCCTTTTGTCCAGACCTTCATCTTTGCCAGAACGAATGAGTTGGAGAACTCGCCTGCCCAGTAGGCAACGAGGCTTGCGGCGACAATGCGGGGCGTGAATCCTAAGACCTCATAATAGGCTGAGGTGGATGGTCCGAAACCGGCCCAGGGCAGGATGCCTATGAGCATCAAAAGTCCGGACATCAGCGCGTTTGCCGCGAATCCCACCCAGATGACCCGGCGGGCGCGTGCATAGCCGTAGACCTCGGTCAGAACGTCGCCGAAGATGTAGGCCAGGGGGAAAAGTAGGGTGCCCGCATCGAAGGTAAAAAACCAGATCTTCACGATACGGGCGGCTGAGGCGATGTTTGAAACCAGAAGCACGGTCACGAACGCCGCCATCACCAGATCGTAGTAGCGAAAGCGGGTGGGATGATCGAGGGGTTTGCCTTTAGCCATGGGTAAGGATATGGAGGGATTAAAGGAAGTCAACTAGGTAATTGACCAAGGGTTGACATGTAGCCTGATTGCGTTAGAATATCTGTAGAAGTAAACTTGTGCGTTCATACGTTTACTTTACGACTAGGAGGAGTAATGCTTGGTAGATGGAAAGAAATTGTTGTTCTATGGTTTCAGGGCAAGAGGTTCGAAGACCATGCCTTGGAGATCAGTGCACTTGGTGAACTAGAGCAGTTTCAAAAGATAGTAACTGAGACGGCTGAAGAATTATGGCGTGCTGTTAACCCTGGGCGTAAGAACTTACCGCGCCACTTTGAAAAACGTACACAGTTATATTTACGTGGCTCAATAAAAGAAGGCGAAAGCACAGGTTTGAGCTTGCAAGCACGAGCAGAACCGCGTTCAAAGGATTTAACTAAGGATTTATTTGATAAGGAATTTGAGGAAGTTGAAAATGCAGTGAACGCAGTCTTGGAAATTTACAAAACTCAAGAAAATGACGAACCCTTACCGTACAATTTGAGTCAAGTAACACTCCAAGATTATCAAAAGTTTGGCCAAACTCTTAGAAAAGACGAATCAATAAAACTTAGTAAGACGTCGGTTTTGAAACCCCAATACGTTGAAGTTACTCATAGAACCCGTAAAAGGTTAAGTCGTTTTATAGAGGAAAAACACGAAGATCAAGTAGATGTAAAGGGAGAAGTCCTTGCAGCCAATGTCCGAGAAGGGTATCTTCAGTTTCAGTTATGGTTAGACGAAAAGACCCCCGTTACTGTAAAGTTCTCTCCTGAGCAAGAAGATCAAGTAACGGAAGCTCTCAAAAATCACCGATCTGTTCGGCTCCGTGTCAAGGGAAGAGGCGAGTTCTCTCCTCTGGGAAAACTTGAGAATATAGAGGGAGTAACGGAGTTAAATCTCCAGGCGGCAGGAGAAATTCCTTTTGATGAAACAGCTCGCCCTATTGAAGATATTCTAATGGAGTTGGCTAGTGAGGTTCCTGAAGAAGAGTGGGATAAGCTCCCTAAGGATGGGGCGAAAAATCTCGATCATTATCTTTACGGAACTCCTAAAGAATGAAAATCGTTTTTGTAGATGCATGCTACTGGATAGCTATTGTCAACCCTAAGGATTCGTTAAGAAAAACGGCGCTTAAAGCAAAGGAATCACTAGGCGGTAAAGTCAGGAAAATAACTACGGATGAGATATTGGTGGAATTCTTGAACTTCCTTTCTGATCGCGGCTATTATCTTCGGAACGCAGCTGTAAAAATGGTAAGAGCAATCATAGCAGATCCCAATGTGAAAGTACTCCCTCAATCTCGTAATTCATTTGAGCGAGGGCTCAAGTTATATGAAGAGCGTATGGATAAAAGCTACAGCTTGACCGATTGCATTTCCATTAACACTATGAAGGCTGAATCCATGACCGAAGTTCTGAGCCACGATAAGCACTTCGAACAAGAGGGGTTTGCCTTTAGCCATGGGCAAGGATATGGAGGTACTGGACAAAGTCAATCGGTTCTTTTTCACCCCCTCTTTTATTCTCCCCCGTCAAGGGGGAGATGATTTGGAGCCTTGACATCTCTTCAAACCCGCCCATTATTTAGTATGGAGTCCGCAGTTGAGGAAATCATAAGACAATTCAATAGCTCGTACTTTCTGAAGGAATTCACATTCTTCCCCAGAAAAATTTCTAAGTCTAAAGGCGGTACAAGGGAGATTTCGGACGGACTCATATGGTTAGGTGATAGTGTTATCTTCTTTCAAACCAAAGAAAGGGGTAAAGTCCAAAAGAAACCTACAGAAGAAAGACAAATAAAGTGGTTCGGTAAAAACGTTCTTGGCTCTGCTGTGTGTCAAATGATGGGTTCTTTAAGAACCTTTGAGGCAAGAAGAGAAGTAGATTTCTGGAATTTGAGAGGACAGCGCCGGAGAATAAAGTATTCAGCCTTAAAGAAAAAACACTATGTTGTTCTACAACCACTCGCACCCGTATCCCTTCCCGCGAGAGTGTCACGCAAGGAAATCAATAACGGTTGATGCATCAGGCAGATTTATTCACGTAATGAGTGCCAGAGATTGGATTTATCTCTGCAGATATCTTGTTACAATACCTGAAATTATACTCTACTTAGGTTTTAGGGAAAGATGTTTGAGTTTAATTATGAATTCTCGAAAAGAGAAAGAGAAGTGGTTGCTTGGCAGATTCTTACGTTCTCCAAACGTACCTGTTGTAGAATTAGATTCACAGCCTTTTGACTATACGCAATTTGTTGATAATTTAGAAACCAAGGACGTTATCCATGAGAGATTTAATTCGATTATCAAAAGCCTATATGATAGATTAGATCCTGTTCAACGAAGCACTGAGAGTTATTACGAAATGATGCTTGAATTGGCGAGATTGAACAGAGGCCTCCGGGAACAATTTATTAATATGTTTGAACGAGCAGAAAGAGGTGAATTAAAAGAACCAAAGGGTTTCAAGACCCCAACCGGCTCCGGTTTTGTTTTTATTTCTGGATCAAGTGAACTTAAAGCCAGACCTTATGAAGAAAGGACGCTGTTCGTTGGAAAAGAAACTCTGCAAACCAAGTATTTAAATCGAATTAACCAATGTCTCGGTTGTTGCTGTTATTCAGATTCTGAGAGCTTTGATTACTTCTTTTTTTCCAGCGAATGGAAAACCGAAGACCCGGACCAACTAGAAAGACTTGTTAACGAACTTGAAGAAAAAGGGCTCATACCGAAATCACACCAAGTAATTGGACCAATGTATACTTTCCGACAAGATAAAAGATAACTACTCCGGCAAGTTCGCCAACCGTTCCAGCACCCTCTCCCGGCCTAAAAGCTCCAGGCAGTTGAATAAGGGCGGGCCGACGGTGCGGCCGGTGACTGCGATGCGGACAGGATGGATTATCTCACCCGCCTTGATCCCTAACTCCTCAACCAGCTCACGTAACACTTGCTCCGCAGTCTCCTTGTTGAACTCGTGGAGTTTCTCCAAACGCTCGCGGTATAAGAGAAGCCACCGCTTCACCGCCTCCGGGTCCTTGCGGAAGTGCTTGTTCAGGCCTTCCTCGTCGTAGGTCAAATCGTCGCAGACGTATGGGAGGAGGGCGTCGTAAACCTCGGCTAATGTACGCGAACGCTCGGCGATCAATGGCAAAACCTTGGACAAAAAGTCTGGGGAGGAGTATTCACGAGGCAGGGTGATCCCCTGATAATCCAGCCATTCCTGGAATACCTTGAGTAGTTCTTCTTTACCCATCGCCCGCAGGTACTCGCCGTTCATCCATTCCAGCTTCTTCATATCGAATATGGCGTTGGAGGTGTTGATGCGCTCCAGGCTGAAGAGTGCGACCAACTCCTGACGCGAGATGATTTCTCTATCTCCACCCGGTGACCAGCCAAGAAGGGCAAGGAAGTTTACCATGGCGTCGGCAAGGTAGCCCATCCTGCGGAACTCTTCTAAAGACATGGCGCCGTGGCGCTTGGAGAGTTTCTTTTTATCCTCCCCCAGGATCAAGGGCAGGTGGGCGAAGGCCGGTATCTCCCAGCCGAACGCCTGATAGAGAAGTATCTGCTTCGTGGTGTTTGAGATGTGCTCCACCGCACGCAGCACGTGGGATATCTCCATGAGGTGATCGTCGGCAACCACCGCGAAATTGTATGTTGGAATCCCGTTTGAGCGCACGATGACAAAGTCGTCTATGTCCTTGTGTTCGCGGGTGATTGAGCCGTGGATGAGGTCAGTGAATGTAGTCTTACCCTCCGGAACAAGGAAGCGGATAGCCGGTTTGATTCCTTCCGCTTCGAACTCTTTCTTTTGCTCCTCAGTGAGATTCAGACATCTGCGATCATATCTCCAGGCGCGCCGCTGTGCGTCGGCCTTTTTGCGCTCGGCTTCAAGACGTTCAGGGGTGCAGTAGCATTTGTAGGCATGACCTGATGCGATGAGCTTCTCTGCATACTCCTGATAGATATCCATGCGCTGAGACTGGTAGTAGGGACCCTCGTCAAAGGTGATACCGAGCCAGCCGAGGCCTCTTATGATGGCCTGGGCCGACTCTTCGGTGGAGCGCTCAACGTCGGTGTCCTCGATTCTGAGAACGAACGTCCCGCCGTACGAGCAGGCAAACAGGTAATTGTAAAGCGCCGATCTAGCCAGCCCCACGTGTATCGCCCCGGTGGGCGAGGGGGCGATACGGACGCGAACCTTGGATCTTTCTTCAGACATCAACTCTCCTGAACACGGGATTTTCTGACAATTCGAACAACCCGTCCCCCTGATGTGTTACGGGGGTGTGTTACGGGTAAGCGGAGAGGGGGGGATTCGAACCCCCGGTACGGTTTTACCCGTACAACCGCTTAGCAAGCGGTCGCCTTCGACCACTCGGCCACCTCTCCGGGATCATCCTGAATCCATATACCTCCTCCAAGATAGAATTATATAAAATAGTCGGGAATGTCAAATACGACCTTGTCCTGGATCTACCTTTCTCCCAAACCTAAGCTCTTCAGTAGTTCAGCATTGCGAAGCCGCCCGCTATCAGGATTATGAGGGATACGATTATTCCGATCCCTGCCATGATAATGGCGATGATAGCTACTATGCCAAGTATGGTGAAGACGGTTTTCAGCTTGGAATGATACTCAATCAGATCGGCTGGAGTAGTCTTTGTCACAAACTCATCCCCTCTGGATGCCGCCTGGGTCAACAGTACTCCGATCCATATTGGAAGCCAGGCAACAACGATTCCTACAAGGGTCAAAGCCATCAGGGCACCATCAATGATGGAGAGGATTCCCAGAAGCTTCATCCATCCCTTTGTATCCTTTATATTTGCACGGAGCTGCTCGATGGTGGCAGCGTCAAGTCCGGACGCCATCGGGGTCGTAGTCTCCATGAACTCCTCCTTTGACAGACGTTTGACTTACCACCAATTATACATAGAAACGCAGAATGTCAATAGAGCTGTCCTTGCGTTAAAGAACAAAGGCGACCGTAAGGGCGCCTACATTGTCTGTTCTGCTCCTTTTCTCGCTTGCGAGAAAAGGAGCATTTATTCTCGGGGTCCCCGCGAAGTTACTTTGGGATATGCCCCCACTTCCGGCTGGGGCATAAAGCATAAGGGGGCTCTAGCCTTCTTTTAGATTCTTCCTGCGATCTTTTTTCGCTCTGCGAAAAAAGGAGCATATATTCTCGGGGTCCCCAACCGAAAGCGACGCTTTCGGTTGGGGTAAAACGGAGGGTGAGGGACTCGAACCCCCAAGCCCCACTCAAGGGGCGGCAGATTTCAAGTCTGCTGCGTTACCAGTTACGCTAACCCTCCAGAACGCTACGCGTTCTTACGGGTTACCGTCGGCTTGAGGCCGTACGCTAACCTTTCATATTACTACGCGTTCTTACGGGTTACCGTCGGCTTGAGGCCGTATGCTAACCCTTCATATTACTACTCAATCTGGAGGCCGCATCGGTGCTACGCACCGTCTTTATATTATGGCGCTCCAGGTTGTCAAGATTAAAGCCTACTCCAGAAACGACTTATGTCAAGCCCTTACATACCCCACCGTTTCAATACGTCTCGGTTTGGGTCCTCAATGCCCCCTGTCGCCGGAGTGTGCGGTGGTTCACTACGTTATAGGGATGTCATGTACCTCCAAGTTGCCACATTCCGCGCACGGACGGAAGGTTCTGCGGTGAACCGGAGAGAGTCCCAACCGACGCAGACAGTCTACATGCTCGCGAGTGGGATAACCTTTGTGTCTTGAAAACTCGTATCCAGGGTAGTTCTCATCGAGCTGGCGCATGTAACGATCACGCAAGACCTTGGCTACGACTGAAGCCGCTGCCACCGAAAGAGACTGCGCATCGGCCTGGGGAAAGTGTTCCTGGGGCCATGGTAGATCAGGGATCTTCTGATTACCATCCACGAAAACGAGCTCCGGTTCCACCCGTAGTGCCAAACGCTCGCACGCCCTACGCATCGCCTTGAGTGCGGCGGTCAATATATCGGTTTCGTCTATCTCCTGAGCTGGAATGAACCCTACGCCTACTCCCAGAGCCTTTGTGAGTATGTGGCTGAAGAGCTCTTGCCGCCGACATGGGGTAAGTTTTTTTGAGTCGCATACCCCGGCTATCTCGACGCCCGGTGGTAATACAACCGCGGCCCCCACCACCGGCCCTGCCAAAGCCCCGCGCCCTGCTTCATCAACCCCGCAGAGTAACCTAACCTTCCTCCACGCCTCGAGATCCAGATTTAGTTGCAGCATCCGTTGCCTCCTTGGATGGAGCCTCTGGGGGTTTCTGTTCAGTTACCACATCCGCTGCGGCTTCAGATGCCTCCTCTATAGCCTCCTGGCCGACCGACTTAGCCGTCACCTTGGGTTTCTTCTTTACATCGCCCTTCTTGCGAACCACCCGCTCCTTGACGTAACGTCCCTTCCCGACCTTCTCACGCAGGTAGTAAAGCTTGGCGCGACGCACCTTGCCGTATCGCACCACCTCTACCTTCTCTATCACCGGCGAGTGCAACGGGAATATGCGCTCGATACCAATCCCTTGGGAAATCTTACGCAACGTAAAACTGCGATTCGGTCCACTTCCCCGAATCTGGATGCAGAGACCTTGGAATACCTGAACCTTATCCTTCTTACCTTCATGGATACGGAAGAAGACCTTAACCGTATCCCCCGGTCCAAACTTCTTAAGATCTGAACGCAGAAGTTCCTTTTCAACCTCTATGAGCCTGTTCACCTAAAACCTCCAAAAGCAACATTGGATCTTCATCATCCAGTGGCAACCTGGCCAGAAGATCCGGTCGACGCGCAAGGGTCTGAGCTAAGGCCTGCTTACGCCTCCACCGGCGAACCTCTTCGTGGTGCCCCGAAAGCAGCACCGCCGGGACACGCCTGCCCATAAACTCCTCCGGACGGGTATAGGTCGGCGCGGAAAGCAACCCGCAGGTAAATGAATCCGTCTCGACCGACTCCATCGCTCCTACCACACCCCCAAGTAGCCTTACTATCCCCTCAATCATCACGAGGGCCGCTGCCTCGCCTCCACCTATCACATAATCACCGATCGACAGCTCCTCATCCACCCATTCCCTTATTCGTTCATCTATCCCCTTGTATCGACTGCAGAGAAAGACGATATGCTCCTTTGCGCTCAGGCGAACGAAGTCTCCCTGGATGAGCCTTTTACCCTTAGGGGTCGGCAAAACCACCCAGGGCTTCTCAACGCTTCTCTTCTTCTCTCCCTCCTCTTCACTCCCCTCACAGACTACGCCTAACGCCTCGAGCGCCCCCCACACCGGCTCAACCTTGAGCACCATACCACCTCCACCTCCGTATGGCTCATCGTCTATACTGCGATATGAATCCTGTGCAAAATCTCGCAGATGGAGAACGCTTATCTCTACCGCTCCCCGCTCCTGTGCGATTCTCAGATGGCCGCTCCAAAGAGCACTCTGCAGGTAGCAAGGCAGCCCTGATAGGATCGTAATCCGCAGGATAACCTCCTCTCACGCCACAGACGCGCTGCTGTGGACATGCAAGCGACCTTGTGTGAGTCCACAGAAGGTCTCTTGTGAAGCAAACTATCTACTCGATAATCTCTAGCTGGGCTCGTTTGCCCTTCTTCATCGAAGCTGCGGTCAAGATTGTCCGGATCGCCTTCGCCATCCGGCCTTCCTTGCCAATCACCTTGCCCAGATCACCTTCGCCGACTCTAAGCTCATAAATAATGGTCCTCTCGCCGGCTATCTCTTGGATCTGAACGTTGTCAGGGTTATCGACCAGGGCTTTTACCACGTACTCAAGCAGTTCCTTCATCGCTGCCTCCTTCTCTGTCTGCTACATCAGGTTTAGTCTGTTCTGTCTCCTCGACTTCGAGGGGTTCTGTCTTCTTTTCAGCTTTCTCTTCTGCTGCAGGTTCGGTTTCGGGCTGCTCGGATGTTTCTTCCGCCGTGGCACTAACCTCAGGAGCTTGCTGCTCACGACGAAGGCGTCTTAGCAGCGCCTTAACTCGAGGAGTCATCTTGGCTCCATGATCGAGCCAGTAGTCAAGCCTTGCCTCCTCGATGCTAAACGCCTGGGCACCACGGGGATCGTAGTTTCCGAGCGACTCAATGTAAGCGCCGTCGCGCGCTTTACGAACGTCGGTTACAACAACACGGTAATGAGGATCCTTCTTTGCTCCAAATCGCTTCAAACGAATCTTTACCAAACCTATCTCCTTATTCGTATCGGTTCGCGGTTCTGTAACCTTAATCTTAACAAGAAACAACGCCATGTCAAGCTCAATAGGAGGTCTGTGCGCCAAGAGATCGCAGGGGCACGGCATACCCTATGAGCGTATGAACTGCTCAAGGGGCACGCTGTGCCGTGCCCCTACCTAAAGGGATTTCAAAATGCAAAAGCAAAGTGCAAAGTGCAAAATGCTCCGAAGGGTAGAGCTTGCGGAACCATCTTCCTTTTTTGTCGTTGCGAGCATGCCACCCCTGGTGGCTACGAAGCAATCTCATGGCAGGATGTGTTAATACGTAGTGCGAGGCTTTAGCCTCGCGGCGAACCTGAAGGTTCGCACTACATGCTACGCCACCCTCCGGACGCGATGACAGGCCTACCTGACACCCGCTGGGGTGCGCTGAAGTCGGCCCCTACGATCATTCTAATGAGTCAGCATGTTCAAGCAACGAACTCCCTACCGAATGCCAAGTATTATTTTTGCTTAGAAAGATATTGCCGTAATTCCTAAAATTATCGGCCAGGAATTGCTTTAATTGAGGAAAGCTTTTATTATTACTCAAGGCTGCAACCAAAGGTTCTAATTCTCTGCAAAATTGATTGACATCGGATGGTTCACCTTTTTCTTTCCAGTAATCCAGGTAATCAAACAAGTGCTCAGGCAGAATCTTTAAATTCATGATATCTCCCAGAGCGGGAAAACTATAATATAATTCAATTGAATCTCGATACTTTAATGCGAGCATACAAGTTCTTCTTAAGTGTAAAACAGAGAATCTAACCCACCCCTTGTTTAAGTGTCTTCGGTGTATTTCTACCGCACTTTGAATAGTTTGAAATTCTTGATCGTTGATTTTCTTAGTTTCTTCTTTAGCCATTGCCATTAGATAAAGTATACGAGCGGCGTAAGAAGACATTGCTTCCTTGTAATAGATTGGCCTTGATGATTTCTCAACTATCATCTTCTCTGCTTTAATTTCAAGATCTCTGATCAGTTTCCATGTAGTTATTAAATTGCCGCTTACGGTTACAGGTGCTAATTTGCCTAATTGACTCATAATTATTGTCGGCACGCGAGTATCATTAATACCCTCCTCAAGGGTGTTATTTAAGCATTCGAAGATTAAATTGTGATAGTAGTATTCTTGAGTTTCTTCATCACCAACGTCTTTTGTATGTTCCTCCATCTCTTTTGCAAAACGAATAAGGGCTTCAGTGGCCAAATCCAATACATCGTAATTATGATCACCGTAAGCACCCATTGATATGTTATCAAGATCGTTGATTTTTCTTTCTAGCGTTTCGAAGTCCTTTACTTTCAATGCGCGAATACCCTCATCCTTGATATGTTGTATTATAGTCTCCACCTTCATCCTGTCTTTCAAATAAAGGAAAAACGGCACGAGCGAGAGGGTAACAAGCACGCCAACTGACAAGGATATTATCGCCCCACCAAATACAGGGTTGAAGAAAAGGAAGAGAAGTGAAATGATAACAGATAAGGCAAAAACGGGCATGTACAGGTATGTAATCCAGTTATTAAAGACAATCCCCATTGTCCGATGCGTGTACTTGGTTACGAACTGAACGGCAATCAGGGTTATCGAAAAGACAAGGGCGAACAAGGCACCAAGCACCTGTGCTGTTGCGCTGAGAAGGTACTTGATGCGGCCATCAGGGTCAGGGGTCGAAAGCTGTAATTGAAACCAGCCCAGAAGATCAAACAGATAAATCCAAAGGAGTAAAAAACCGACGACTATAGTTCCGATCGCAAAGCCGACCACGACGCCAAGCCAGGGAGACCTCCTGCCGTTACTCATGGGTTATGATAAGCTGGGGTGGGGGCTTGTCAAGACAAAAGCTTAATAGTCACTTTATTTTCACCCCACAAGATCGCGTCGCGAAGTAGCTCCACAAGTGTCGCCCTTCGGAACTCCGCAAGCGTCGTCCTTTCATGTGCGGGTGACCCCTACCGTCCTTCGGACGCTGACCCACGCCTTCGGCGTGGCTTTAGAAGTTCGATTAATCGAACTTCATCACCACCGTTAGCCTTTCATCCAATCTTTCAAGTTTTCAACCGGTCCATCTTTTGACCAACTCTTTAACCCCCAGACGTCTGCTTCGCTTCATGTCCGTCCGGGGACCCCGGAAATTGTCCTTGATTTGTCCACCTTTTGTCCATCTTTTGACCAACTTTTGACCAGCTTTTGGGGAGCTTTTTTGTGACGAATTGCATTCAAACCTGACGCGAAACACTCACGCTAGCATGTTGACAAAAGCCCGTATCTGGCTAGAATAACGCAATCACGGGGCCGTGGCGCAGTTGGGAGCGCGTTTGACTGGCAGTCAAAAGGTCACGGGTTCAAATCCCGTCGGCTCCACTAAGTTGCATATCTATGAGACATATGGAGGTCTGAAAATGAAAAGACTATGCCCCTTGATCGTGGGAGTGATTGTTTTAGTTATACCACTGGTCGTTTGTGCCGCCCCACGAGCTGCCAAGAGGGACAAGGATAATCAGGAAGAGGATGCGGTTGCCGACAGCCTTGCAAGGATTGAGGCCGAGAAGTATCTGAGCATAGGCGTCGATTTCTACAGAAAGAAACTCTATACCGAGGCAATCGAGAACTACAACAGATCGCTTGAGTATGTTCCTGATTACTATGCGGCCATGGTTGCTATGGCAAAGACCTATCAGGACATGAAGGATCTGACCCCTGCCGAGGAGTGGTACCGTAAGGTCTACGAGACCCATCCTGACAGCGTGGCAGGTTACCTCGGCCTTGCAGGGATTTTTCTTATCAAGGCTTCCATGAACGAGATTTATGATGACTCAGCCCAAGCACTTGCCGAGGAGGGCGTAGAGAGATTCCCTGAGGAGTCCGATCTTTACCATATTATCGCCGAGGTTTTCAAACGCAAGGGCGGGGTTGAGGCCGCAGATTCCATCTACAAGGCCGGGCTTGAGACCAACCCTGAAAACCTGGGGCTTCGGAACTCCTACGTGAACTTCCTTACCGATCATGACCGCTACGAGGAGGCTTACGAGAACGAGCTCTACATCGTGAATGCCAAAGCTGAGGATTACATCGCCCGGGAGAAGCTGGGTGATATCGCGATGAAGCTCAAGAAGTACGGTGAGGCCGAAGAAGCTTTCAATAAGGTGATCGAGCTGCGGCCTGAAGATGTTGATGCAAGGGTGAAGCTTGCCAACCTTTATCTTGCCCTAAAGAAATACTCCTCAGCTGAAACCAAACTTAAAGAGGCTATAGGGCTTGATTCGACCAAGCTTGTGCCCCGAATCTATTTGGGTGTCGTTTACCTCAACTGGGGCAAGGAGGGGCAGGCTGAGAAGACGTTCAATAAGATCCTAGCCATGGACGAGTGCAACGGCGACGCTTTATACTTCATGGGAACGATTTACGTCAGGCGCGCCACCCGTGCCGTAAAGCAGACGACGATAGATGCATGGAAGGCCGGTTGTGCCAATGCGCGGAAAGCCGAGAGTTATCTGAAGCGCGCCATCTCAGCCGATCCGGGCAGTAACTCATCACGCGCCAATAAACAGCTGCAGCATCTGGAAAAGGTGCGTATAGAACTTAAGAAAAAACTCTTCCTTCAGGGAATAAACGAGTGTTAGGGGGGTAAAGCCGTACTAGATCGCCGCGTACTTGTGCTCAATCAAAGCTACGAGCCTTTAGGTATATGCAGGGCTCGTCGCGCAGTGGTACTTTGTTTCCTGGGTAAGGCAGAGATTGTGGTCTCTGCTGATGGTCTTCGTGTGCATAGTGTGAACCGCTCCTTTCCAGTCCCTTCCGTTTTGCGTTTGAGCAGACTTGTGAAGATCAAAAGACGCGAAGTCCCTTTGACCAAGCCCAATTTGATGAGACGAGACAACTATACCTGCCAGTATTGTGGAGCTCGCCACGTCCACATGACCCTGGATCACGTTATTCCGCGCACGCATGGAGGTAAGGACTCCTGGGATAACCTTGTGTGTGCATGCGATAAGTGTAACTCTCGCAAGGGCGACAGAACTCCAAGGGAGGCAGGGATGAAGCTAAAGCGTAAGCCAAAGGAACCCCACTACTTTTCCTTTGTGCTGGTTTCTTTAGGAACGCCTCCAGCCGAATGGCGGCCTTACCTCTTTATATCCTGATTCTCGGGGCACAAGCGTTAGATTTACCCTCTGAGCATACAGGCGATGTGGCGTGGATTGAGGTGATTTGTGGCGAGGATAGGGTAATCCAATATCGCGATTCATTCGTCTGGGACAGCCTGGCACGATTTATGCTTTTCGATGCAGTGGATTCAGGATACGCGTTCGCTTCTTTATCAGTCGCAAGATCCGAACTTAAGGGTGATACACTTACCCTGTATACCAAGATAGATAAGGGTCCTCTTGTCAGGGTCGCATCTCTCGCGTTTTCAGGCGATCGTAGGACAAACTCTTCTTTGCTTGCCCATCTTTTAAGGTTCCAGCCTTTTGTGTACTCGACCGCAAAGGTGGCGGAACTCGCGGATGTCCTTGAGGGTCTTGACTGCACCGTTCTCGACTGGGAGATTCTAATTGCCCCACTCGAAAACAGGGTTTTCGAGCGGGGACCCCCAAAGGATGATACAATCGGATCAGGGGCCAGGCTTCACTTCCTGATAGACGAGGCCCGGTCGCCGAACCGTATCACAGCCCTCCTTGGTTACGGAGATGAGGAAGGGTTCGTGGGAATGGCTGATTTTTTGCTTTCGAATCTCTTCGGCGGCAGGCGGGAGTTTTTCTTCTCATGGCAAAGGCTTGCCCCGAACAACGTAAACTTCGCCGCCTCCGCACGAGACCCTTACCCATTTAGATTGCCCTTCGGTATCGAGGTAGCCGGAGCGTTTCGCAGCTTTGATGAGAGCACCTATCATCTTGAGGCCTCAGGAGGGATCTTCATCACCCCTGCTTCCTTTCGGGTAGGCCTTGGTTACGTCTACGAGCAGGATCGCTCAGGTTTGACGCGTGTGAGCAAGAACCTTGCCTCGACCCGTATGAGCGTGGGGCCTTTGCTGGTAGGCGTTCGAGCAGGCGAACGCAGGGCCGAGGAGCGTTCGGCCTATCTTAAGGCATCTCTTAAGGCTGGGCTCCCTATTCCCCTTTTATGGGGATTTTCTTTCTGGCTTGAACCAAACGCCGCGTTTGTTACCTCCGCAGACCCTCTCCTTGAAACCGAGCTTATTCCCGTTGGCGGTGCGCGAACGCTTCGTGGTTACACAGAGGAGGAGTTCCGAAGTAAGCTTGCGTTCTGGTTACGGCAGGAGCTGCGCTGGGGCAGCGAGAGTCTCTCCTTATATCCTCTGTTCGATGTGGCCTTGATCGAGGTCACAGGATTTGCGGCAGGCTATGGCGCAGGGATAACGGTCGCCACCCCCATAGGTCGGCTTGAGCTGGATGCCGCCCTGCCCTGGGAAGGTGCGTGGTATGATGCCAAGCTTCATCTTTCAGTGGGGGCGGAATTCTAAGGTGTTGACTTTTCTCCCTTAAACAATAGAGTTACGCTTGGAGGTCGAGTCTGATTGCTGTAATTTTATTATTTGCCCAGATCATCCCTCTGGATGATCCGATCTACGATGCGATTGACCGTTTAGAGGTCAAGGGTGTATTCGTAAGTTTGCCTGATACCCGTCCGTACACGCGCCAGGAGATTGTTGATGGGTTTAACCCGCAGGCTGAGGTTTCAAGGGCGGATAGCTTTGATCTGCAAAGATTCGGGTTCCTTCACGGGGTCTCTGCTGCTCGCTGGGCACCGGCTCTTGCTCTATCTGCCGACGATGCCTCCTTTGAGCTGGGCGGTGCGCTTCGCGCATCCTACCGGATTCCCGATACTTTTCGGACAGGACCTGATATCCGATTTGAGGGCTCTATAGGTCCTGCAAGTTTTTTTGCAACCCACAGGCTTACTTACGCTTACAACTGGCCTGATACGGTTTTCGACGCCAAGTCCTGGCGAGGGGAGGAGAGGCCGATCTACCCCGAGATTCCCGACGCCCGGCTGGATCTGGATTTTGACTGGCTGCACATCCAGGCCGGACGCTCCGAGATCCACCTCGGGCCTGTGTCCCATGGTGGACTATTTCTCTCCACCGAGCCGTGGGGGCTGGATCACGCGGCCTACAGCCTGAAGTGGAAAGGTGTTCGTTTCACCTCCCTTTTCGCCTGGCTCCAATCTGATAAACGTATGGTTGTCCATCGTTTCGAGTACGTAGCTCCTCGCTGGAAGCTTGGGTTTTCCGAGGCGGTTGTCTCCAGCGATACCAACGATATTCTTCCTTACCTCTTTGCACCGGCTGCGTTCTACTACTTCATGCAGTGGAACAAGCGCCAGGACGAGAACATACTGTGGGGGGTAGATGCATCGGTCCTCTTCCCGCCGGTCAGGTTCTACACCGAGCTACTTGTTGACGACTTTGCCTACGAGCCTGCCACCGGCCCAAACAAGATAGGCGGCACCATCGGGGGTGAATGGGTTTCTATCCTTTCGTCCGAAGTGGACCTCCGTGCCGACTACACCGCCATCAGTAAGTGGACCTATGCCCAGCGGGACAGTGCGCAGAACTACACCTTCCGCGGTTGCATCCTTGGTGACGACCTTGGGCCAGACGCCGACCGTAGCCGTTTAACCGTTTCCTGGCGCATCATCCCCCGAATAAGCATTGAGGGACTCTTCTTCTACGAGCGCCACGGCGAGGGCGATGTCTGGCACGACTTTGCAGACGACGGCGCCCATGACCGCGAAACTTTCCATCCACCATTCCCTTCAGGTATAGTGGAGCATCACCTGGGGATTGAAGGAGAAGTTAAGCTGAGACTGGTGGGTCGAAGTTTCCTCTCGTTTATTGCAAGGGCAGAACAGATCTCCAACCTGGATCACCAGGAAGGTTCTGAAGAGTTCAGACCAACCCTCCAGACCGATCTCTACTGGGAGTTCTGATGGCCTGGAGTATGGTCTGGAAGATGCTGGTTTTAGGGGTGGTTCAGGGAGCAAGCGAGTTTCTTCCCATCTCCTCGTCCGGACACCTCTTGCTTGGGCAGGTGCTGCTCAGGGTGGAAGGCGGGCTTACCGTACCCATATTCCTTCATGTAGGTACACTGATAGCAGTGGTTGTGTTTATGTCCCGCCGCATCGGCAGGCTTTTTGCCGATATGTTCAACCGGGAAAAGGAACGCAGGATTGCAGGCTGGGCACTGATCCTATATCTTTTTGTTGCGAGCATCCCGGCTGCACTGGTTGGGATTCTTGCCAAGGACACCATAGATCGCGTGATGTACGGGCAGCCCTTGTATGTGGCTTTCTTCTTTATTGGAACCGGGGCGCTGCTTCTGGTTACTCGCTGGGGCAGAAAGCGTAATCGGACATTCGGGATTTCGGACGCTCTTCTTATCGGCATTGCCCAGGCGGTTGCCATCCTGCCCGGTTTCTCCCGCTCCGGGTTAACTATCGCCACCGCATTGCTTTTGGGGATCGCCTCGGTGGAGGCGTTCGAGTTCAGCTTCATTTTGTCCATCCCTGCCATTGCCGGTGCCGCGGTGATCGACTTCCTCGAACTGTATGGGACCGGGAGGATATCCCAGCTCGCTCCTCCTGAAGCGTGGGTTGTGGGCATAATCTCCAGTGCTGGCGTGGGATTTCTAGCCCTGTGGCTGCTCAAGAAGGCGGTGGTATCAAAGAAATTCTGGTTGTTCAGCTTTTACTGCTTCGCAGTCGGGGCAGCCAGCCTGGTTCTGCTCCTGGTGTTTCGATAGATCATGTCACTTATTCGCAAGGCAGAGGATAGCTTAAAGCGTGAGTGCGGGTTCAAGAGGGGAGCAAGCGTGCTTGTCGCGTGTTCTGGCGGGGCGGATTCCACCGCACTCCTGCACTTCCTTCACTCACGTCGAAGAAGGCTCGGGATTGCTGATCTAGGCGTGTATCATCTCAATCACGGGCTTCGGGGAGCGGAGGCGGATGCGGACGAGGAATTCGTGGCGAATCTTGCCAAATCCCTCGATATCCCCTTCCATCCCGATCGTGCCGACGTTGCGGCGTACGCGGCAGAGCACGGGATATCCCATGAGATGGCGGGACGCAAGCTGCGCTATGCAGGATTGAACAGGCTGTTGGAATCGGAAGGTTGTGTTCCAAAGAAGGGTGGGTGTTACGGGTGTTACGGGTACGGGGCTTTGGGACATACAGCCAGTGACAATGCGGAGTGGATCCTTATCTCCCTCGTTCGTGGCAGGGCAGAGCCCTTTTTATGGGGCATCCCTGCAAAGCGTGGTCCGTTCATCCGTCCACTTATCCGGTGTGCGCGTGCAGAAATTCTTGACTATTTGAAAACCCATCACCTATCCTTCCGCGAGGATTCGAGCAATGCCTCACTTTCATTTGACCGCAACCGTATCCGACACCGGATCATGCCCTTACTTAAGGAACTCAACCCCTCCCTTGAGGAGACCCTTTCCCGCACCCTCGAGGTCGGTGACCTCCTAAACTCCTCGCTTGATTCACAGGCAGCCGAGCTCCTAGAGCGTCTCGTTACGAGTAATGGTAGGACCAGCGAGCTTGACACTTCCGAGCTTTCAGGCTATAATCTTGTTACGCAACTTCGTGTTCTGAGGTTATTTGTGCCTTGGCTTGGGGCAAATGATCTGTTGGGCCTACTGCCCCTTGAGGTTGCCAAAGGGACGCGTGAGATGGCGCGCGGCAAAGGCAAGAAGCTTTGCGCGTCCTATGATCGGTTGGTGCTTGAGGATTGCAAGGATCAACCCTTATGGGAGCCGTGCGTGTTGAGTGAGGCTAAGGATGTGTTAGTGCCGGGGCTTGGATGGCGACTGCGGGTCTATGAAGGTAAACGTGATGAATTCGCACCGCGCGATGATGTGGTATTCTTTGACGCGAGTTTTATCAAGCCTCCATTCGTTGTTCGACCCTGGCGTGAAGGAGACAGGATAGTTCCGTTTGGCAGACGCGGTGAAGTCAAGCTCAAGCGGGTGTTTAGTGATAGGAAGGTACCACGCCGGATGCGTCGGTACTGGCCTTTGGTATGCAAGGATGATGAAGTGGTGTGGGCCGCCGGGCTTATTCGCTCTGCCGGGGCCCCTGTAACCAGTTCAACACGTAAGTTGACGATTTTGACTCTTTTGAGAGGTGAAGATGGCAAACAAACCGCCTAAGGCGGGTTCAAGCAGACTGCGTACTATTATTATCTGGGGTGCGCTGGGGTCGTTATTTATACTAGGTTACTATCTGTTTGTTTTTCGCCCCCGGCGGACCCCTGAGATCCCCTACAGTGAGTTCCGCCAGCGGCTTGACAAGCTTTCCTCGGCGACGATCTCAGAACGCCAGATAACCGGCGAGTTCCTCGCCGAGGAGACAGTTCCGACTGTCCGGCAAGAGCAGGTCACAACAAAGCGCTTCAAGGTGAGGATTCCCTTTGATGATCAGAAACTTGTAGAGGAGCTCCTAGTCTTGGGCGTCAATGTCAGTTCTCAGAACCGTGTCCAGTGGGTGAGCATCCTTTTATCCATCGCTCCCTGGGTGCTGATTATCGGGTTCTGGTTTATGATAATGAGGCAGTCACAGGCCGGGGCCTCCAAGGCGTTTCAGTTCGGGAAGAGCAAGGTGAGGATCTCTACCGAGACCCGCCCCGACGTTACCTTTGATGATGTAGCCGGGATAGAGGAGGCCAAGGAGGAGCTGGAAGAGATAATCGAGTTCCTGCGCTCGCCGCGCAAGTTCAGCCGCCTTGGCGGCCGCATCCCAAAGGGGGTGCTGCTTGTCGGGGCGCCAGGTACAGGCAAGACCCTTCTTGCACGTGCGGTAGCCGGTGAGGCGAGCGTTCCGTTCCTGTCTATCTCCGGGTCGGACTTCGTAGAGCTTTTTGTCGGCGTTGGCGCCTCGCGCGTGCGAGACCTGTTCGAGCAGGGCAAGCGTCATGCCCCCTGCATCATATTCATAGACGAGATAGACGCTGTTGGGCGTCAGCGCGGAGCAGGGCTGGGCGGTGGCCACGACGAGCGGGAGCAGACCCTTAATCAGCTTCTTGTGGAGATGGACGGCTTTGAGACCTCTGCAGGCATTATCTTCATGGCAGCCACCAACCGTCCTGACATCCTCGATCCGGCACTTCTGCGCCCGGGTCGCTTTGACCGAAAGGTGATCTTGCCTCAGCCGGACGTCCGTGGCCGGGAGGGAATCCTCAAAATAAAGGTTCAACGTATACCGCTTTCTGGGGACGTTGACCTTTCCGTTCTGGCACGCGGTACGCCCGGATTCACCGGTGCAGACCTTGAAAACATGGTTAACGAGGCCGCCCTTCTCGCTGCGCGTCGCAACCGCAGTGAGGTTACAGCTCAGGATTTCGAAGACGCAAAGGACAAGGTCCTTATGGGTGCCGAGCGCCGAAGCCTGCTACTCTCTGCGGAGGAGAAGCGCCGCACCGCATATCACGAGGCGGGTCATGCCCTTGTCTCCCGCATGATCCCCGGTATGGACCCCATACATAAAGTCACCATAATCCCACGCGGCATGGCCCTCGGGGTTACCCAGCCTCTGCCCATCGATGAACGCAAGATATACCCCAAGGAGTTCTGTGAGGCACAGATTGCGTTCATGTTGGGAGGCCGCGCGGCGGAGGAGAATGTCTTCGGTGACCTCTCCACCGGGGCCGCAAATGACCTGGAGAAGACAACCATCCTTGCTCGCAAGATGGTCTGCGAGTGGGGGATGAGCACCAAGCTTGGCCCACTGACGTTCGGCAAGGTGGAGGCGGAGATCTTCTTAGGCCGAGAGATGGGAATGCATCGCAACTACAGCGAGAAGACAGCACAGCTCATTGATTCCGAGATTCGAGCGATAATCGAAGGTCAGCATAAACGTGCTCAGAGGATCATCGAAAAGAATGTCAAGAAGCTGCGGGCGCTTGCCGATGCACTTATCAAGCAAGAGACCCTTAACTCAATGCAGGTTGATAAGATACTGGGACTTACCAAGGGTGCCAAGCGTAAAACTGGCTCAGCTAAGGTGAAGAAAACCCCTAAGGCCACTCAAACGTCTAATAAAAAGGTGCCGAGTTCGAGGTCTGCAAAGGCGGGAAGTGGACCCAGAAAGAGTTAAGGCAGCCGTCCGGGAGCTCCTTGAGGCGGCAGGGGAGGATCCCTCCAGGGCAGGGTTGAAGTATACCCCGCAGGCGGTGGCGAGGATGCTGCCGGAGATCCTTGCCGGGTTGGGACGCGATCCACGCCAGGTACTTAAAACCTATACCGCACCCAACCAGGATGAGATGATACTCGTAAAGGATATACCCTTCTACTCCATCTGCGAGCACCATCTCCTGCCTTTCTTCGGCAAGGCACATCTGGCCTATATACCTCGCGAAAACCGCATCACCGGTTTCGGGGATATCGTTCGTTTCATTGACATCCTTACCAAGCGGCCTCAGATCCAGGAGCGGTTGACCACCGAGGTGGCCGATATCTTCAACGAGGTGCTTCATCCTTTGGGGGTGATGGTGGTTATAGAAGCCGAGCACCTATGCGTTACTATGCGCGGGGTAAAGAAACCCGGAACCCTTACCCTTACCTCGGCGATGCGCGGGGCGTTCCGACAGGCAAAAACGCGCGCTGAGGCGCTCTCATTGATGAAGGGGCTGAGGTTGTGATGCTTTTGCGGCCTCTTGTGGTAATCTCACGCGAAGAGTGCGAGGAGGAGCTGCGAAGAGTAGAGGTCGACCACTCCTGTATAGATGTATTTATAGAAAAAAGAGATTCGTTTCTTTTAAAGATTACAGGGCTTTCAACCCCTGCGGCAAATATCCTCAAGCAGATCGCTATATCGTTTGGGGCAGACGTGGCGGTTCATCGCGAGGTTATCACCGGGAAAGTGGATTGCTCCGACGCCATCTTCATGGGTACGAAGCGCCAACTGCGACGGACGGTCTTAGCACTCTCCAGCCAACCCTTCGGTCTTGCCGGGTTGGAGCGGCAGGTAGTCGAGCTCCTTAGCCGTCTGGATAAGCTGCCCGCAGCGATCGATCTGCCCCTAGGCAGGTTGACCTTTGATCGCCCGCTTATCATGGGTGTTCTTAACGTGACCCCGGACTCGTTCTCAGACGGCGGCCTCTTCCTTGAACCGGACGCCGCTCGTAGACGTATAGATGAGATGATCGAGCAAGGGGCTGATATAGTAGACGTGGGTGCAGAGTCAACCCGTCCGGGCTCCGATCCGGTTCCCGTATCCGAGCAGTTGAGGCGGCTTTCTTCGATCTTTGATCATCTCCAGACTCGACACGTTCTGTGGTCTATAGATACCACCAATCCAGATGTTGCTCGTGCCGCTCTCGATAAGGGGGCCTCGATTGTAAACAACGTGTCGGGCGGGACAAATCCAGCCCTCTGGCAGCTGGCTGGAGAGTACTGTGCCGCATTTGTGCTCATGCACATCCAGGGAACGCCGAAGATCATGCAACAGGACCCACACTACGACGACTTCAACGCCGAACTCTTCCGGTTCTTTTCCACCAAGCTTGAAGAGATCCAGGCCTCGGATTTCCCGCGTGATCGCGTGATTATTGATCCGGGCATCGGTTTCGGCAAGCGCGTTCACGATAACACAGCGGCCATCCGCAGATTGGGTGAGCTGCGTGCCTTTGGATTGCCGATACTCCTGGGAGCATCCCGTAAGTCCTTCCTGGGCAAGCTCCTTGGGCTTGAGGTTAATGACAGGCTGGAAGCCTCCCTGGCTTCAGCGGTTCTGGCGTTCGCGGGCGGCGCTAATATCCTCAGGGTGCACGACGTCAGCCAAACGAGAAAAGCCATGGATGCAGCCGCCGCGATCCGGTCCGCCAACGGGGAAGAGTGATGGTAGATATCCTTCGCCCTAACCTTATAGACTTCATAGACGTTGGGGTGGTGGCGGTGATCGTCTATCTTTTCCTCGCGTTCATCAAGGGAACGCGGGCGTTTCAGATACTTATCGGGCTGCTCTTAATCTTCGTTGTCTCAATCCTGGCCCGAACCTTTAACCTGAGTGCTCTCTCTCTGATTCTCGATTCGCTAATGGCTATCTGGATCATCGCGTTCGTTATCCTTTTTCAGCCTGAGATCCGCAACGCGTTGGCGCGAATGGGACGCTATAGGTTGCTTCGCTTCCTTGTGCGCTCGGTCGAGCAGCTGGCTGTTTCAGAGATAGTAAAGGCGGTGCAGGAGATGTGCAAACGCAAGATCGGTGCGTTGATTGTCTTTGAACGGGATATAGACCTGGGGGAGTATGTTCAGACCGGCACTCGCCTGGATGCCAAGGTCTCCGCAGCCCTCATAACCTCCCTTTTTACCCCGCCCTCACCTCTGCATGACGGCGCTTGCATCATCAGGAGCGACAAGATCGTGGCCGCGGCATGTATACTGCCTGTTAGCAAGGAGCCCTGGGTTGAGGATTACTACGGTATGCGTCACCGAGCCGCACTGGGGATATGTTCGGTTTCGGACGCGATCTCGGTAGCCGTTAGTGAAGAGACCGGAGGTGTGAGTGTCGGGATGGAGGGAAAGCTTTACGCGAACCTTGAGGTGAAGGAGTTGACCACCTACCTTGAGAAGGTTTACGCCAAGGAGGAGAGATGAATCAACGCCGGATAGACTGGCTTGCAGCCGGTATTATTTTTATCGTGGCCCTGGTTATATATCTTTTGACCGTCTCACCCACGGTGGCGTTCTGGGATGTGGGCGAGTTCATCGCCTGTTCGGCAAACCTGGGTGTGCCGCATCCGCCCGGGACACCGCTTTACGTGCTTATCGGACGTATCTTTTCCTTGATCCCGATATCTGCAGAGATCGCGTTCCGTATCAACTTCATAAGCGTCCTTACCGCGGCGCTGTCCGCGGCATTGGTTGTGCTCATAACGAGCCGTGTTACCCGTTCCTTCAAGAAGGGAAATCCTACAGAGAAGATTAGGTGGGTACCGACCGTCGTGGGTGTGGTTGGCGCCTTATTCACCATCTTTGCCTTCTCAATGTGGGAGAATGCACTTGAGGCTGAGGTCTACGCGCCTTCGGCGTTTATAGGGTTGCTTATCGTCTACCTTGCGATCGTATGGCGTGAACGGACTGAACATGCAAAGGAGAAAAGGCCGGGGCTCCCCCTACCCAAAGCCGACAACCGCCTGATGCTTTTGGCGTTCTATATTGTCATGCTCGCCGCAGGTATTCACCTTACCCCTGTGATGATCCTGTTCGCACTCATCCCCTTCATAATCCTGGTCAATCACCGCTTGCTGCCGACCTTCTTTTTGGGTGTGCTGGCTCTTGCCTTTATGCTTTTTGAACCCGGCTGGCCTCAGCTTGCGGTTGTTGCCCTGTTTGCCGTCTATTTCTTTGTTCAGGCGGTTGGTTCAAAGAAAGGCTCTGGGCCGGCGTTTGTTTTCGGGGGGGCTTACGCGCTGCTTATCCTGCTCGCGGCGCTTAAGGTGGGACCGGTGATCTTGATAGCAGGGGTTGTTTTACTTACAGTTGCATTCTTCTATGCTGGCAAGAAGTATGATGTGGATCTGAAGTTCTTCCTTTTGGGTGCTCTGGTGATTGTGATGGCCGCTTCGGTGCAGTTCTACCTTATGGTGCGCGCTCAGCAACATCCCTCGATCAACATGGTTAACCCCTCCACATGGGATCGCTTCATTTCGGTTCTGCGCCGTGAGCAATACGGGCGTCCAACGGTCCAGAATCAGATATGGCCTCGCAAGACGGTTGTTCATCCAGATACGGGTCAGCCGACAGGTGTGGGAGTAATAGCGGGTCTCTTCTGGCAGATAGTGTTTTACTTCAAGTACTTCTTCTGGCAGTGGGGATTGCAGAATCTTGCCGGGAAGTCGGCGCTTACGGTCATCGCACGCGCCCTTCTTGCTGCAGTCCCAGTAATCCTCGGCGTCTTTGGACTCTACTCGCTGGCCAAACGGGACCGCAAGCTGTTCTGGCTGCTTCTTACTACCTTCCTGGTCGCTTCCTTCGGCCTTGTTATCTATCTGAATATGCGTTTCGGACACACAGGTCCCCTGCCCAAGGGTATGGCAGGCCTGCCTCAGGAGGTGCGCGAACGTGACTACTTCTTTACGTTCAGCTACGTCTTCTGGGGACTCTTCACAGGCTTCGGTGTCTTTGAGATAGTGACTTCGATTAAGGAGTCTTTGCGCAAAAAGATAGCGTCTCGTGTTGCTGCAATAACTGTAAGCTCAGCGGGAGCTGTATTCGCCCTCCTCATCGGCTTTGTAAACCTTCCGATGCTCACAAGGCACGGTGACTGGATACCGCTTGAATACGGTTACAACCTGCTTGCATCCTGCGAGGAGCCATCAGTGATCCTCACCAACGGCGACAACGACACCTTCCCATTGTGGTTCGTGCAGGAGGTCCCATCTACCCGTTATGAGAACAACTCCAAGCCATACAAACACGGTGTTGTCAACGCTAATCTCTCGCTACTCAACACCCCGTGGTATATAGAGAAGCTCAAGCGCAAGGGTGCACCTGTATCCTTTGTTTACGAATCCAGGAACGAGAAGGTTGCGCTTACTCGCAATATGCAGGCTTCGGCAGGGATCGGAGGGGCTGTTGTATGGGAGGGGTATGTGGCCCATCCGCCCATCAAGAAGCGCACCTTTGAGCTCTCCCGCAACACTCAGACAATCAAGGCGGATAGAAAGGGCAGGCTGCGTGATCCCAACCGCAGGGTTGTAGGAAGGGTTGAGCACAAGACTGGTCGAGTGACGTTGAATCTCACGCCGTCGGATATTCAGGGTGACAGGGCCTACATCACGGCAAGCTATGGCTCAGGGGAGATAGAGAACCTGCCTTCTCACGTCTTTGTGAGCCGCACGAAGGTTGTGATGCTTGCAGACATCATGATCAGGGATATGATCGCGACCAACTCGGGCAAGGTTTATGCTGATTCCGAAAAGGTCGCTGTCTCCGGATTCTCTACCAAGATTCCGCTTGACTACTTGTTGCCCCAAGAGGTTTTCGCCGAGCATGTTCTCAGCAACTATAACGAAGGGATGATGCCTATATACTTTTCCACAACCGTCTCTCCGGGTCGAGTCAAGAAATACGCCCCTTATCTTATTCAGGAGGCCTTAGTCTATCGTGTTCGCAGGGCACCTGAGGAGGAGTTGACCCGTGTCCGGCCTGCGATTGACGTGGATCGTTCCTATGAGATCTTTACCGAGGAGTTTATGATGAAGTCAATACTCGATCCCCGGGTGCGCCGGAGCGGTCAGACGCGCGGACTCTTCATCAACTACGGGATAGCGATGCAGGAGATAGCCGAGAAGTTGGTTTTTATGGGACAAGCCAGAAAGGCTTACGAGTTCGCCAAGATTATAGACTCCTTTAAGGTAGAAGAGGCTGTGCGCCGCGTCTTTCTCATGAACCTTTACGTGTTCGCGCGCCAGGCCGGTGCGGATGAAGATGCCGAGCGCTACTACCAGGAGATGGAGTCCAAGGGATGGCTTGACTCACAGTTCCATATACGTCAGGGGATAACCTATGCGCGTGCGGGGGATACCGTCCTTGCCGAGCAGGAGCTCAAGCGGGCATACGCCAAGGCCACAAGAGAGAATCCACAGGGTTTCGTGAGTCTTGTAATGTTCTATCTTGAAACTGTGAAGGATTCCGCCAAGGCACGTGAGCTTGTGGATGCTTGGGACGGGCGCTTCTCTGGCCACGAGTTGAGCTTCCGACTATACCTGGATTACCTGGGTGAACCCGGAGAGGCGTTGCGTGTCCTTGAGTATATCATCCGGGCTCATCCCGGCGAGATGCAGCTTATAAAGCTGCGCGACAGCCTGAAGGCTCAATACAACCTTTAAGGAGGCGACGATGATCCGATCTCTTGCCGAGCTTAAGGCTCAGGCCAAGAAATTAGGTCCAAGACGATGTGTTGTTGCCGCGGCTGCAGATCCGGTAACGCTCCAGGCGCTTTCGGCAGCCCAGAAAGAAGGCATAGCCAAAGGTGTGTTGTGCGGACCAGCAGATAAGATAAGCCAGGCCGTGAAGAAGGCCGGGGTCTCGCTTGATGGATTCGAGATCAAGGATTGCTCCAACGAGGAAGCGGCGATCGTTGCAGTCGAAGAGGTTCGTAGCGCCGGCGATTTCCTCTTAAAGGGGCATCTACCCACCTCAAGCTTCCTGGGCGCGGTACTCGATAAAGAAAAGGGGCTTCGAACCGGCAGGGTGCTTTCACACATAGCCATACTTGAACCCGCCTCTTTAGGTCGTCTCCTCCTCGTCTCCGACGGCGGCATGAACATCACACCAGACCTTGTAACCAAGCTGGATATCATCAACAACGCGATCGAGATGGCGCATTCCTTAGGCATCTCAGAACCCAAGGTTGCACTTTTGGCAGCTGTGGAGTCTGTCAACCCGAAGATGGTCGAGACACTGGCGTGGGCCCAGATAACCCAGATGGCCGCACGCAAGCAGATAGCCGGTGCTTTGGTTGACGGCCCTCTGGCCCTTGACCTTGCGGTATCCGAGGAGGCTGTAAAGATTAAGGGAGTTGCGAGTGATGTGGCCGGTAAGGCGGATGTGCTGATCGTGCACGACATCGCCGTGGGGAACATCTTTGCAAAGGGGCTTATCTACCTGGGTGGGGCTAAGGCATGCGGGATCGTGGCAGGTGCTGCCAGGCCGGTGGTGATGCTTTCCCGGGCAGACGACGCGGAGACCAAGCTCAACTCGATCGCCCTGGGGGCGGTAGCCAGCGTGGTGTAAATCGGGTTCAGGGAAGGTGGAGTAACTCTCGGACGTCCTGCGATTTGGCTATAACCGATTGACGTTTCCTGCGCTTCCCTTAAAAAAGGATAATTGACTGATACATATAGTCAACGGTATCGAGTTCTTGTGAACATCCGTGATTCTCATCCCCTCAAAGCGTTGTAATTCCTGGCCTCAAGAGGCAGCTTATTTTTTAGGATGGCACGGTTTTTGCTTTAGCAATAAAATAGAGGGAGGGGGAAGGAGGTTTTAAGGTGAGGAAGGGTATTTGGAGGGAAGGGGAGTCACCATGGGGCGCTTGGGCCACCGAGCGCTCCATAAATTTTTCCACCCCGTGGGTTCAATAATGAAGTGCAACACCTTGGAAAGCGAGAGGGATTTCGTTATTCTGAGGACGTATGCACTCAAGATACCAACATCTTGGACTGAAGGAGCGTGAGGTGACAGCGTGCCCCTTGAGCGCTTTATGCGCTCATAGGGTATAGATACGATGCGTAGAGACGGGCGATCTATACGAGAGATGGGCCGTGTTTTAGGCAGGAGTCCCTCTACCATCTCGCGTGAGTTGCGGCGCAACCCCTCGCCTACCTACGACTTTTACATAGACCATCGTGCTCAGGTACGAGCGGATAAGCGCAGGTCAAAGGCAAGCCGCAGGATGCGATTAAAGAGCAAGGTGATCAGGGGTTACGTGGTGTCCAAGCTCACCCAGGACTGGTCGCCTGAGCAGATATCGGGCAGGATAGAGATAGACCATCCGGGTATATCCATCA